>NYWG01000011.1 GCA_002684915.1 Verrucomicrobiales bacterium | reverse complement strand
ATAATATCATAACCAATACCAGGGTGAACAGTTAATGGGATCTTGTTTCTATACGCCGATTCTAGTACCGAAGCCTTTTTCCAGTGGTGCTCCAACTCATATGTTCCTTGCTTCGAGTAACCGTTATTTAAAGAATGCAGCAACTCTACCCTTGCCCCAGTATACTCATCATTTGGAGAGTTTTTGATTAAATCTTCCAGTTCTTCCTTATTCGGAATTTCCAGTTTTTCATCATGAATTAGACGGCCAAGGGACTCTCCATACCCCAAACCATGAATACCACCAACAAGTAAAGAGAGATTTATATTTTTACCTGTCTCATCCCAAGTTCCAAATGTACCGGACGAGACATTAGATCGAACACACTCACTAGACCTTCCAAGCCATGAATATTCCCAATCATGTATAGTTCCGGCTCCATTTGTTGCAAGATGAGTCAGTCTGTCATTAATTAAAAAGTCATCCAGTAAATATGCTGCTCCATTTTTAATTAAATGGGCTCCGTAAATCAACATAACTGAAGCGCCTCTGGATCGAGCATCACGAATTTTATTTGCGCATTTTTGAATCTGAAAACTTATAGCATCACTTATAGGTTTTGGTTCGCATTCTACAGGAACCATAATCTCATCGGCGCTGAAAAAACTTTTTCGCTGCGCTAATGGTAGCGGATTAATTCTTTCAATCTCTAATTTATTACCAATCATTTCCCTTCGATTATTTCTAACAACACTGATGTATCCCTATAATCAGCGATAACTATATCAGCACCGACGCCTAAGAGCCGTTTCCGCTTCCACTCATCAAACTCGCCGCTGCCGTTATTTGCTTCATCACTTGCAACAGCAACAGCTAACCCACCTACTTCTTTTCCATTTTCAATCTCAACATAACCATCACCAAAAACCAAAAGACTATCTCCTGAAACTGAGTTCTCCCTTAGTATGCGATCTATTATTTTCTTCTTGGAAAAGTTTTTATAGTCGTCTAGTGCCCCATAAATATGATCTCCAAAATACTTGGAAACACCAAGCAGCTTAGCTTCCCGTTTAACATATTCCACATCTGTCCCACTAGCCAAATACAAATTCAAACCACGGAACTCTAACTGATTTAAAAGGTTTATCACTCCGTGTAACAAAAACTTCTCTGGAAGCTCCTCTCCATTTCGCAGCCCTTCTACTCTGTCATTAATCCTAGACTCTAACCTGCGTAAATACTCTCGCTTATAATAAATCGGATCTTCCGAGGCCCCTCCACGCTCTTTGACACGTTCACAAAATCGAATCATTTGATAGATCGTTTGTTTACCGTTAAGAGTCATTATGTCATCGAAAAGCATTTTCCTTAATGATTCAGGATTATCACCTTCACAAAAAGGCAGAAACTCTTCGAACATTGGCAGCATTACATCAGGCCAGCCTTCACGAATTAATGAAATAGTGCCATCAAAATCAAACACAACATGTTTAATAGTAGCTCTAGGCTTAAAACTAGGTGTAATTTCAACGCGACCAGTAAAACGACCAACTAAATTATCAATATTTATTGAGTTTTGTTGCATATTATTAAATTGGCCTAACAAATCTACATCGAAGATTTTAGGCGGTGAAGCGAAAACCAAATAAACATAAAATCGCCTCAAAACGCTTGCAGTTTAACCGTTTAGACGGTTTATTGTGCGCGCGCTTTTAACCAAGCAACCATGGCAACTGAAAAGAAAGAATTCAAAACGGAAGTCCAACAACTTTTGGACCTGGTTATTCATTCCCTATATTCAAACAAAGATATTTTTTTGCGTGAATTAATAAGCAATGGTTCTGATGCAATAGATAAGCTTAGGTTTAATGCGCTATCAGACAAAGACCTTCTCAAAGACCAGACCGACTTTCGGATCAAGCTATATACCGACAATGATGCCAAGACTTTGATTATTGAAGATAATGGCATTGGAATGACTAAAGACGAGCTGGAGGCTAATATAGGAACTATTGCAAGCTCTGGCACCCGTAAGTTCATGGAAGAGATCAAAAAAGGAAATTCCACTGACAATCCAGAACTGATCGGACAATTTGGAGTAGGCTTTTATTCCGCCTTCATGGTTGCTGATAAAGTAACTCTAAGAACTCGCCCAGCAGGTAGCGATGAATCATGGACATGGGAATCATCTGGCGATGGATCTTATGAAATCACTGAAGGAGGCAGAGAGAAAAACGGGACAGAGATTACACTGTCACTTAAAGAGGACTGTAGAGACTATATCGTTGAATTTCGTTTACGTGAAATTATAAAGAAATACTCAGACTTTGTTGAATACCCGATACTTATGGATATAACCCGGGAAGATCCTGAGTTAGACGAAGAAGGGAAGCCAAAGGAAGGAGCTGAAAAAAAGGTTACAATCACAGAGGAAACATTAAACTCAATGAAGGCAATCTGGATGCGGCCAAAAAGCGAAGTGAAAAAAGATGAGTATAATGAATTCTACAAACATATCTCGCATGACTACACCGATCCTCTCAAAATAATCCACTACTCTGCCGAAGGCACACTCGAGTTTAAGGCTCTACTTTACCTACCATCAAAAGCACCTTTTGATATGTTCCAGCACGAAGGTGTTAAACACGGCATTAACCTTTATGTGAAACGCGTTTTCATCATGGACAATTGCGAAGCATTAGTCCCCCGATATCTAAGATTCGTAAAAGGCGTTGTTGAATCTAACGACTTACCACTAAACGTATCTAGAGAAATTCTTCAAGAAGATCTGATAATCAAGAAAATCGAAAAGAATGTCACCGGAAAGATNCTAACCACCCTCAAGGGCATGATGAAAAAGTCCAAAGAGGAATATATCAGTTTCTACAAGGAATTCGGAAAGGTTATTAAAGAAGGGATTGAAGTTGATCCTTCAAACAAAGATAAGATCAAAGATCTACTTCTATTTGAAAGCAGCAAAACTAAGCCGGGAGAATATGTGTCACTAAAGGAATATACAGATCGCATGCTCCCCGAGCAAAAGAACATTTATTTCCTAACAGGCGACTCACGAGCCACTATCGACAATTCACCCCACCTTGAAGTCTTCAAAAAGAAAGATGTAGAAGTATTGTTCATGACTGAACCTGTTGATGAATTTATACTGCCCGGCTTTGGTGAATACTCAGACAAAAGCCTAAAGTCTATTGCTCAAGGTGATATCGACTTAGGCACTGAAGAAGAAAAGAAAATAGCCGAAGAACAAAAAAAAGAAGTCACCGGCAAATACAAAAAACTAATCAAAAAGATCGAAGAATCTCTGAAAGAGGACGTTAAAGAAGTTCGATTGTCAGATCGATTAACAGATAGCCCTAGCTGCCTTGTAACAGACGAAGGCGATATAAACCCTCAGATGGAGAGGATTTTTGCAGCTATGAATCAACCTGTTCCAGAAGTTAAGCGAATCTTAGAGGTAAACCCTAATCACCCTGTGATAGATAAAATGAACAAAATTTTTGAAGCAGATAAAAAGGATTCTAGAGTTAGCGATTTCTCAGAACTTTTGCATAATCAAGCATTGCTTTCTGAAGGGGTTACCGTGAAAGACCCTGTGCGATTCTCAAAGCTAATTACTGATCTAATGATCGGCTAAAACACGTATCAAGGATTTGGAAAAGATCTCATTTTACTGTAGCGCTTATAACTTTCCCAAATATCTCCATTACCATTAGCCCGAGGATCTCCTGTATTCTTTAGGAAACGATTCATCTCATCTCTATATTTTTGAGTAACTTTCAAAAATGTCGGATCGAGGGCAAGATTGTTTAAACATGCAGGGTCGTTCTTGATGTTAAACAATTCTTCACCAGGCCTTTTATTCACAGACAAATGGAAAAATGGTTTATATTTAGGGTTGTTTCTGTTCTCTATTAAAAAATCTAATGTAGGACATGCATCAATGTCATGATACCCGCCATGCATCTGACCTAAGTTACCAGGCGAATCAAATTTTTGCGGATCACCAGCAGGCCATCGATCTGGCCGAAAATTACGAATATAAATATATTCTTCACTTCTCAGACAACGTTGAGGGTAAGTCCAGTTTTTGTATCGAGATGAAGAATGACGCTCTCTCCCACTATAAACATGTGTGCGGGATGCATCTATGTGCCCTGACTTTTCAGAAAGTAAAAGAGGAATCAGACTATGCCCAATAGGAGCAAGTGCTGGCTTGCTAATATTTGGATGCTCCAATTCCGCTGCATCAAGAATGGTAGCAGTCAAATCGACAAATCCAACTGGATCATTAGCAAATCGACCACCACTGAATCGATCAGTCCACATGATTGCTAAGGGTACATGCACCCCAAACTCATAACAATTAGCTTTAGCTCTGGGAAAAGCCATACCATTATCAGAAGTTACAATAACCATTGTGTTACCAAGTTCCCCCGCCTCATCAAGTACAGATAGAATCTTGGCTAAATGAGAATCAAACCATTCGATCTCTACGTAATAATCAAGAATATCACTTCTTATTTCCGATGTGTCAGGAAGAAATGCCGGAACGTCAATATCAGATAATTTTTTACCTTTTCTTAATCCAATACCTTTTTCGAAAACACGGTGAGGTTCATGACCTCCAAGCCAAAAACAAAACGGCTTATCCTCCGGCTTATTGCTCAAAAAAACATTAAAGTTTTCAGTGTAATCAGTTGACGATATACCTTTAATTTTAGGATTTTTCTTTTTGGATGAGAATACAGGCCCAGCAGGATTACGATTGAAGCCCCCATCTTTATACTTACCAGGCCCCCATCCTTTACCTGTATAACCAACCCAATACCCAGACGTTTCCAAAAGGTCTGGAAACGTCGAATACTTCTTATTAAACGTACTAGCATGAGTACCCGCATGCTCAATCATCCAGTGATATCTCCCTGTCAAAACAGATGCTCTACTAGGACTACAACCCGGAGAACCTGAAATTGCATTATGAAATAAGACCCCCTTGTTTGCCACCTTATCAAAGGCAGGAGTTTTTATACCCCGGCAGCCGTATGCAGATGCATGCGGGTATGATTGATCATCTGAAATCACAAATAATATATTAGGAGCTTTCGCGAGAGGCTTTACCCCTACAAACATAAAAATAACCCCCAAAAACAGTCTATTAATCATAACTATTAATTAAAAATATTAACTCGAATGAAATTATAAAAATAAAAACGCTTGGCTAAGAATTAGCCAAGCGCAGCCCTAAAATCATGTTAATCAAAGCTTCCAGCCTGCTCTATATGGTGGATTCACAAGCTTATTAGCTTCGTCATCGTTAGTGAACCTCATGTTCTCAGCATCCCATTCCAAACGTAGCCCGGTTCGAGCCGCATCTGCAGAACCCCATGTGCGTTGGATTGCAATCATTCCAAGAAGCCCAATTTCACTTAACGCCCCTCCGTATTCAAAGGGAGAGCCTGCCTCTTTGTTAGCACGAACAGAATCAAGCCAATCCTTTTGATGACCATTAACTCTTGGTATTTTTTTATCAGGACGACCAAACTCTCGCATCTTGGCTTCAGGAATAATTCTACAGCCACCAGCACCATGTGAACCATGCATAATCTTGCCTTCATCACCAATAACGACTGCCCCTGTCCCAACAACTTTACGTTTTTCTGCGACCAACTCGTCAGGCTGAGGAATTGAATAGTCTCCATCATACCAAACCATTTTTACTGGTCCTCTTTCACCCTTTGCTGGAAATTCATACGTAATTTTTGTTCCCTTTGGATAAAAGTCAGAGTGTTTACTAGGATCGTACCCTTTTGTATCTGCTGAAATTGCAGTTGGCATCCCTAGGTCCAGTGCCCAGAAAGAAGGATCAAGCACATGACATATCCAATCACCAATACACCCACTACCAAATGCAGAAAAACCACGCCAATTAAAAGGTAGATACGCAGGATTATAGGCTCGATCTGCGGCAGGGCCTAACCAGAGATCCCAATCAAGTCCTTCCGGCACCTCATGCTTCTCAGTCTCAATTGCCTTTTGTTTATTTATCTGACAATAGACATTTTTAAATGCATCGCACCCACAGTGAACCTCTGAAACATTACCGATTGCACCAGCCCAAACCATTTCACAAAACAACCTAATATGCTCAGAAGAATGACCTTGATTACCAACCTGAGTGATTACTCCTTTGTCCTTTGCTGCTTTACGCAATGTACGGACTTCCGCAACGGAATGGGCTAAAGGTTTCTCAGAGTATACATGTTTACCTCTACCAATCGCACCCATAATTTGAACAGCATGAGTATGATCTGGAGTTGCAACTAATACTGCATCTATTTGATCCCCCATAACATCATACATCCGACGAAAATCCTTAAAACGTTTAGCTTTAGGAAATTTCTTGAATGCATGTGCGGCGCGACGATCATCAACATCACATAATGCAACAATATCCTCTCCTGCCATTGCACCTAAATTCGCACCACCTCTACCACCACAACCAATAGCGGCTATACGAATCTTGTTATTTGGTGTGTTAGCACCATTCGCAGCGCGTAAAACATGGCTCCCAACTACTTGGAAGCCAAATGCAGCCGCTGATGATTTCATCAAAAAAGAACGTCGTTTCATAATTATTTATAATAATGTCTAAAGGATGAACAAAAAATGCCGGTAAGATTGACTATGTGCAAGGCAAAACACTTCGAGAACAATTGACTGGAATCAGTTTCAAGCAACATACTTCCGCCGCCGCAATAGAAACATGACTCTAATTGAAATCTACTACCCATCAATAACGTGGCAAGTTACACTTTTCAGCATAGTTGGAGTAATCAACACTGCTCTGGACTTCACCATATACAATCTACTTACTAAAAAAATCCCTCGAATTCCCGCCAATATTTGTTCTACCTCTATAGCAATGGTTTTCAGTTTCACTGCTAATTTTTTCATTTTCCAACCATCTGCACTAAATACTCCAAACCAAGCAACAAAGTTTATTATAGTAACAGCAGCTTCTTTATATTTAATTCAAAATGTTGTCATATATTTAACAACAAATATTTGGACTCGACCATCGACAATAGCCTGCGCATTGATCAAGAAATTTAGCGTTACAAAAAAATGGAATGAATCTTTTATTAGTAAAAACACTGTTAAACTAATAGCTACTGGATGCAGTTTCGCCTGGAATTTCTTTTGGTACCGATTTTACGTATACCAATAAAAGAAAAAACCGTGTAATGCTTACTTATATTGATTACGAATCAATAGATATATGTGAACAGCAGCAGAAGATAACAAGGCAAGGCTAGTATATTGATGAATATTAAAAAGCACCTCCTGAGAATGGGTGCCAAAAAAAGTAAACATACTTGCCAACATCGATAAGCTCACAGGAACACTTAGCAGCATAGTCAACCAAAAGGTTAATTTAATTAAAAGCATAGAGCCTTTATAGTCAGTAGTTTTAAATTGCAATCGTTCCAAAAACTCTTCCCACTCTGTATCAGTCAATCGACATTGGTACCCCCAAGAAACAATCAAAAATAACAAGCAAAGAATAAAAACAGGGGCAGTCCCCACATGAATCATTAAAACGTAACCGGTCATAAGTTTATCAGCAGCAAGCCGTCCTGAAAAAGCCGTAAAGGACATTACCATTAGACATACAACAGAGATAATAAGAACAACCCTTTTGAGCTTACTAAAACAACTAAGATCTTCACGCCAGCCACACCATCTAAATTTCCCAAACTTCGAATTATTTTTGTTTTTAAACTCACCCCCAACTAAATCAACAGCGATATGCATCAACATCCCTAAAAAGATGATGACAAACACAGCCCATGAAATTGCCTGAAACATATCGAAGTCTTTTTGTTATTTGTTCTTGCCAGCCATCTTTATAATCCGATCCATTCCTTTCAACGTAAACAACAGTAGAACTAGACCTATTAGAACACATGCAAATATCACAATCCCCTTCATCCATGGTCGAAACAAAAAAGTAAAAGCAAATGATTGATAATATAATGGATCTAACCCCCCCAATTCAGTCATAGGAATAGTCGCTTTCTCTCCCGGATTAATTGGAGTATCAACCTCAACCTTACCAAAAATAAAAGGTGCATCTTGACTGTGACAGTCAGCACAATTCCCATTTGACCCAAGAGATTGTGATGCTGGTCTTACATTATGCGCAATTGGCCATTTATAAGGTTCCGCAGATTTGTGTTTAGCCTTAATAACTTCCCCCTCATTATTCAAACTAAACAAACTGCCTGCTGCTATATAAACAGCTTCAGGATCAGAATTATCCTCATTAGAATCCGATTTATATTCATCATCTATTAATTTTAGTACTTTGCCAATTTGCTCTTCACTTAACTCAATCCAATCATTAATACGCTCTGGATTTTTACTTTCAACACCCAGCTCATCTGATGCAATTTCACGAACTAATAAAGGAGGCAAGGGCTTAACTACATCATTGGTTCTTAGCCCCCAGAAAGAGGGCCAAATCATGTTATGAGGAGCAATCTTCCCATTAGCTGAACGCGCAAAAACTGGCGTTACTACATGGGGCAACTGTTTATTCATTGCATGCCTACCATGAAGACCCAATTTATGAATCCTCGCTGTCCTAACTCGACCGGTTTCATACTCAGGCAATTTACCTGAGTGACAAGCTGTACATGAAAGCTTTTCAAAATGAATAGGAGGAATGCCCTTATGCTCAGGAATAGGAGCACCAAGATGACCTCCCATTTTATCTGCTAAATTATCCGCATTAGGGTTTCCCATATGACATCCTCGACAGGAATAGGAGGCAACTTTTTTAATGTCGAAAGCTTTAAGATAATCAGAGGAAGCATGTGGATTTGCCATTGGCTC
>NYWG01000010.1 GCA_002684915.1 Verrucomicrobiales bacterium | reverse complement strand
TATCCACCATGATGACAGTCGGACTTGAGCTGAAATTGATGGATGGGAATTTGGCTCAATGTTGGTAAGTTTTTGTTCTCCAGATATGGCAGAAAAAGCGATTGTAATGCCAAGTGTAAGAGAAGTGATGTGTTTCATTCTCAAAGAAATATATCTACTCCATCTATTGGTGCAAGAATAGTGAATCGTTTAATAGATATTGAAGACAGGCAGATGGTTTAATGCAATGGAGCTGGCTGTGAAGTGAGGGTGATTTATACATTGCTAATGCTTTAGTGATTTTGAATAATTCTCTTTTTATGATCAATGAAATCTCGATTAAATAAAATTAAGATAGAACTGAATTGATTCATGGGATAATAAAATAAATGAAAAACCTATTCATAATTATATTTGTGCTACTGACAGGTTGCACTAGCACTCAAAAACCAGAATTGACTAAATCCAAAGGCCCAGATATTTCAATTCATAAAGCTGCTAGCCAAGGGAATATTCAAGCTATCAAGGATTATATAGCTAATGGTGCTGATTTGAACTCTAAGGATGAATCTGGATGGACCCCTTTGCATTGGGCGACATCAAAAGTTCATAATAAAGCAGCTAAAATTCTTATATCTGAGGGCGCAAATGTAAATATTGTGAATAAAGATGGGTTGGCGCCATTAGACTATGCCGAAAATGAGCTCTTTGGAGTTCTAATAGATAATGGGGCAAAATCGGGCGCGCAATTACAGGCTGAAAGCAATTAGATCTCAGCAACTTCCATCTGATTAATTTATTTCTTTGATAAATTCCGCGTGTCCATCTGCGAATAAGATGGGATCACCTTAAGACCCGTGTGGATCTGTAAAGCTAGAATCTAAACAGTTTTGAATATTATCTGTTTTTACTGCCTGTTCGAGATTGGTTGATTAGTGATCGTAGGCCGATCATTAACGAGCGCTCGTTGAGTTTTCCGTTATTATTTCGTTCAGTATCAGCAAGCAACTGATCAAACGATGAAATCAGGCTTTGCTTTGTTGCCTTACCGTCTTTGTCTAAGTCAGCAAGTAAGAATAATCCGTCTGCAACGTATGGCTCTGGAATTATACCAAGTGGTTTTCTTCCATTGGGATAGAAAGCTTCAGGCAAGCCATTAATAAAGGCGTTCTTATTTAGCTTACCGGATTTTTCACTATCAATTGAGTCGAACCATCCGCTTAACATTGTAAGGAGTTCTGTTTTAGATAACCATTTATCTTGATTTATATCTCCTTGAATCAGCATATGCATTGCAAGTCTTCCTCTACCAAACCCACCTTGTGCTAAGTGGCCTAACCGTCCACCTGGTCGTCCATGTTTATATATATATCCAGTTTCAACCCCTTTTAGCTGCCTCTTAATTGATGCCAACCTTTTGTCTATAAACTCTCTTATGCTGGGTGGTTTGTAACCGAATGGGGCAGGGTAACCACTTTCATTTCTTGTTTCTATAGCAGCTAAATCCTTTTCTCTTGCAGCTAGAATAGTACTCTCCATTTTTTCGAGATTCTTAGTTAATTTCTCTTTTGAAAAAATACCATCAACTAGCTGGTTGATTATATTATCGTATCTTATTTTAATAGATTTTATGGATAATAATCTATCTATGAGATTGTGTTCTTCTGAGGAGTGCGGGTGCGAAATGCTAAGGTTCATCTGATCTTCGGGCTTTCCTCCAAGTGGCCATCCTGCGAATGAGATATCCAGATCCCAGGGGAAGAAAACGAACTTATTATTGTCTTTCCGAAGGTGAAGATAATAGTTCTGCGGCATTGCCAGCATAGTATCGAGATTTACGATTAGAGCGTTTACTGCAATGAACCGGAGGAAACCATCAATATCTAGATACGATTCAATTGAATCATGAAACTTTTTTTTATTATTTAAGTTAACGATACGGGCGAATTCAATTACACGATTAGACTGTTCTATTGAAGCATCACTGTCAGGGCGGTAAAGATGTTTGTAAAATCTCCAATCATCGCCGTGATACTCCATACTGGCTATACCTTCCGGTTTCATTAGGAGACCCTTTTTAGACCCGAAGTGGTCTTTTAGATAAGATTTGTTCACCTGTTCAACTATCGTGTAAACCCCAAGATGCTCTTTCTCATAAACCCCTGGAATAGTTAGAGTCATTTCGGCAAAAGTTGTCCGCGGCGCTGATACTCCTGCTTGCCTAAAAAGCAAGTAGCCAAATGCATCTCTTAACTTTGAAGGATCCAGCCCTCCCGAGTTAAGGTTGAGTGTTTCAATAGAGTAGTAGTTTTGGTCTTTAATAGAGCAATCCAACTTGATCTTCATGTTTCGTTTTAGGCTGCCGCTCATAAGGTTGAAGCTTGCGTTACCTTTATAGCGAACTCCGATATCTTTTAGGGGTTGCCCATTGATCGAGATGGAACCGTCGGCCCACGGAAAACGATCTCGATGTATTTGACGAAGTTTTCCGTTTGGTTTACGAAGTTTTTCATGAGGAGCAAGACCTTTGTTAGGGTTTAGAGCTTCCATGGATTCCCATTCTGAAGCTGACATTTCTAACTCAAACTTATGAATTTTGAAATGATCCCAAAAAGTCTCTGATGACTTCGTCTCGTTCGCTTTTACATAATAATTAGAGGAAAAAGTCCATAGTGAACAAAAGGCAAAAACAATATACAAGCGGGTAACTATAACGTTTCCTTTCATTTTACTTATGCATTAATTTTAACTTTTTTCTTCTTCGTGATAAAGTGATATGTTGGGAACTCGTCCATCTCCTGTCGATTCACCTTTCATTAACCAGGAAAGATTAAACCTTGCAACATTTGAACGGGGAAGCTGTCCTTCAAAGTGCATATAGATCCATCCTTCGCTCTTTGTATCTGGTCGTCCTACAGAAATAGAGGAGTATTGAAACGCCTCTTTCCAAACCATCCGCTTTAAAGGCCAAGTTTTTGCTCCGTCGAAGCTTACCCATACTGTGCCACGATTACGACCTGATGGGCTATCGCAATTACTATAAAGCAAGATGTCTTGCCCAGCGATAGGCAGGCGAACAAGCCCAGCGAAGCATCCATAGTTAGTATTCTGCGGGCCATCAGGAAGTGCTTTGACAATTCTCCAGTTGTTCCAAGTTTCACCGCCATCAGAACTCCATGCTTCTCGACGGCGGAGAGGTGGGTTTTTTGCGTTCCAGTGAGATCGGGAATTGTAGTAGAGCCTTCCATCAGAAAGTTCGGCAATTCCTGCCTCTCCAGTCCCCATGTCAGAGAAAGGCTTGCTGGTCTTCCATGTCTTTCCGTGATCGTCGCTGTAGATTGCTGTGGTGTAATGCGTTGGCCAATGTTCCTTCGGGTAATTAGCCTTGCCGTAATGTCGTGCGGCTCGAATTAATCTTCCGGCATGCTTGCCGTGTCTTAAAGTGATGCCATGTTCGTTCATGTGCATCGAGGGTACGTTCCCTCGAGTATCCGGACTAATTGTTACTTCAACTTTTCGCCAAGTTTTTCCGTCATCTTGACTCCTGTATACAGACAGTGGTGCCGGAGGATGAAAGTCCTCCGCGAAGGCTAGAATGTTTCCGTTTGTTTCATCAACAGTCAATCCTCCACCTTGAAAGGCTGGCTCGGCTAGAATGAACTCTTTTCCCCAGGTTTTACCCCCATCCTCGCTGCGACGAAATAGAAGTTTTTTATCGCCAAGTGTAGCAAGCACCGTCCCCTTTAGTGTGACAACAATATTGGGGTGACGTATTTCATTAAAGAGCGGCTTAACATCCATCCGGGGATCACCTAGGAAATCAACTATATCACCTTCTAATTTTCTCGAGTTATTCTCTCCAAAAACAGTCCACCCTGAAAGTGTAAATACGATTACTGCAAACAGGTTGTATTTCATGGTTTTTAGCTCCCTTTTGTAATTGCTACGTCATCGATAAACCATCCAGCCTGTGGGCCGTTATCTTGTACATCATCGCTTGAGAAGTTGAATTCCAATCTTATCTTTTGATCAAGTGCTTCAGTTGGGATTTTAACTTTCTCCAACCTCCATTGCTTCGCCACTCCACCTCGAAACCATATAGGTTCATCAACTAAATATTCACCATCTTCATTTAGAATCATTATCTGGCAGGAATCATAGAACTCACCCTGAAATGCTGGTTCGGAATCTCGGTAACTCCAAAATTCAAGGCGCGCATTGTCTTGTCCTGTTAGATCAATTACAGGAGAGGTTAGATAAATGTCAGTGTCGTCTTCGTAGTCATTTTTCAAATCTGTTCCATAGGCATTATTTGAACTATGTGCAGTCCCGGGCCCGCTGATTGGAGTGCCAAGTTCCCACTCTGTCCCGTTCTCACCTAGGTCAGAAGTTGACCAACCAGCCGCTCCGGAATCGAAACCTTCAAAAAACAGAGGAGGTGCGGGGATTTCAGCTACACGATAAAAAGCAGCCCCATTAAGATCTGTATCTGTAAATGAGATTTTTTCACTTAAAGCTCCATTATTTGGATAATTTTCAGCAATTACATTCCAGGAGGAGTTCAGTTTTGATTTGCGATCAACCCGGTAGTTACTGCCAACAGTTGAATTCCAGTCAAAACTGAAGCCTGAATTATTTATTCTACTTGAATGAATAACTATGTCTGGGGCTTGTTTAGTATCAAGAATTCGAAAATTATCGAAATAAGCGACGACCTTTCCGCTATAACCACCATTCCCGTAAAAAGTTATACGAGGTGAATCAGGATCAAGATGATGGTGAGCTCGGTCAGGCTCAATTAAGCCGAGATTGACTGAATAAGTTGCATGATCATTAGGCGTGCGGGCTGTATCTGCAGGGGAGTAAGTAGTAGAGAACTTATATCCCCAGTTGCCGCCCCCCCAACCATCAGCTGGGCGCTCTTGAAAAAGAATATCAAACCGAAATATATAGCGTNTGCGCTCTTCTTTAGGAAGNCGNAGTAANTCCTTAAGTAATTCGGAATTCGAAAGATNTAGATCCAAATCAGCGCGATAGCCTTCAGGTTGGTTCAGTATTACTTTTAAGCTCTTTGAGCCATGGGTNGCGTTTGAATCNTCAATATCGGAAACGGTATATTGTTCAACTTTAACACGATCATTCTTAGTTGTAATCGATTGAATATTATCCTCAAAAGATTCGATTACGATTGTTGTTGGGGGGGTGTCTGTGTCCCATTGATCAACTAGGCAAATATTGTCTATAAAGAATTTAGGAATATTCCCATCGGCCCAGTCTGCATTATGAATAAAACGGAATGAGGATGTTCCATCATCGTTAACAACAAGATTTCCCTCAATCAGGTCAAGTGGGATTTCAGCTACGACAGGCGCATTATTGTTATGCGGGGTGTTGAATTCTCGCGAAGCTTCTCCGTGATTATCAACTGTTTGATTCATCCAGCTCACTACACCATTTTCTGGAAACGTGACATCATATTTGAGAACATAACGAGCTTCAGGTTTTAACCCTGATTCTGGATCAGCATTCCATGCCTCCTGAAGTTCTGTTGTAGCGTTCGGGTCTAGATGAATCGTGAAATCAACAGACCACCATTTCTGATCGTTAATGAACTCAATTTGCAAAGCTCTTTCCCCTTGTGTCACCCAAGGCTCCTCGGCGTCTGTTCGTTCAAAATGAGTTAACTTAACGTTTCCATTAGCGCCTCTTGATCCCTCATTAGTTGATGGTATGACATTATCGATATTATCTTCAAAGCCTTCTAGTAAGATTTCTCGATCATAAGCATAAATATTTATGCTTAAAGACATACATAAAGTATATAATGTTATTTTTCTTATTATCACAGTTTTGAAAAGAAATAATGAATGTAGCAGCCAGAAATTACGAGCAAAAGGGAAGGGGAGTTAAGACTGGAAAGAGACTTCTTAGTTAAGCGGGATACAATTTAAGATATATGCTGGGAATGCCATCAAACATTGCTATAATTTACCCCCCTAAATCCCCCCTTAACCTGGTCTATTCCGGTATATTTTAGGATATTGTAGCGAAACTTTGTGAAGTACTTAAAAGCGAAAAACCTTAGAAATTTATGGTAGCTGCGGCTGGAATTGAACCAGCGACCTCGGGCTTATGAGTCCCACGCTCTAACCAACTGAGCTACGCAGCCAAAAAATTAGGTGCGGAATTTCCTTTAAACATAATGAGCTGTCAATCACTTAAATATTATTTGTCTTCCTTATTGCCGTATCAGATAGATTTGATTGCAACTGCAATTGACAGGTAAAAAATCCAAAGTAAAGTTTCAGGGGATTATGAGTAATAAATTACATGTTGCTATCGTAGGAGCGACAGGTGCGGTAGGAGTCGAGATGTTGAAGACGCTCGAAAATAGGAATTTTCCAGTAAGCGAACTGTCTCTACTTGCGTCCAAACGATCTACTGGAAAAAAGCTAACTTTTAAAGGTGAGGAAATAGCCGTTCAAGAGCTAACAATGGATTCATTTAAAGGTGTAGATGTTGCTCTATTTAGCGCCGGAGGAGGGACTTCTAAAGAATATGCTAAGCATGCCGTAGACGCAGGATCTGTAGTTGTTGATAATTCAAGCGCTTTTCGTTCTGATGACGATGTTCCGCTAGTTGTTCCTGAAATTAATGCAGCGGATGTAGCTTCTCATAAAGGAATTATTGCGAATCCAAATTGTTCGACAATTGTAACAGTAATGGCGCTTTACCCACTACATTGTGCATTTGGCGTTAAAAGGATTTTCGCTTCTACATATCAGGCAGTATCCGGCTCCGGAGCAATGGGCATAGTTGAACTTGAACGGCAAGTTGGAGAAATCGCATCAGATAAAAAAGCCTCGAAGATTGTTTATCCACACCAAATTGCATTCAATGTATTACCTCATGTCGATGATTTCCTTGATAGCGGCTACACTAAGGAGGAAATGAAAATGGAGAACGAGGCTAGAAAGATCATGAGCCTGCCCGGTTTTAAAGCTAGTGTTACTTGCGTTCGTGTTCCGGTTTATAGAGCGCACTCTATCGCTGTTAGCGCCGAGTTTGAAAAGCCTGTCTCAATTTCTGACGCTAAGAATGCAATTGATTCAGCACCTGGAATTGATTTGAATGATGATATTGCCAATAATAGTTACCCTCTCCCTCTCGATGTAGCAGGTTTGGATAACTGTCAAGCTGGTAGGATTAGGCAAGATTGTGCATTTGACAATGGACTAAGTTTTTGGGTCGTGGGCGATCAACTGCTTAAAGGGGCAGCATTGAATGCGGTTCAAATTGCTGAGGAGGTTGCTAAACTTTAATCAAGATTAAAGCCCTCTACATCAAGAATTTTTAGCATTCTTTTGTTGAATGAATCTCTAAACCATTGCCTGATAATAAAGGCTGTTTCTTTACTTAATGAAGCTACAGTGATTAGTTCCTCAATTTTAATCACTCGTAGTTTTGATATAGTTGAAAACTTAGTCATAAGGTCTTTTGCAACAAGATAATCAACCCCTTTAATCCTGAAGCCGTATACGAGTGATTCGGGAGTCATTTTTTTGCTGCTTTCAATATATTGCAATAATTTTTTTAATTTAATC
>NYWG01000009.1 GCA_002684915.1 Verrucomicrobiales bacterium | reverse complement strand
CGACAATCCAAGTTATAGGTTGATTTCAATACCCGTAATGCGTGCTCTTCCATATGATGCAACTGTGGAGGTTGGTTATATGATTGGACCTAATAGGGGAATGTTTGTTGATGATGCTCGTGAAAATTGGGTCAATGAAGCTCCGAAAGTATCAAATCTGCTCACTAGCAACGGAGACGATTATGATACTGGCGTGAAATATTTACTTTTACCAGGAGACGAACCAAGGATTACTCCATCCTCATTATCTAATTTAAGCAGGTTTGGAGATTTCGAGCAGCCAATGCACTCAAGATTAAGTCTTCCTCAAAAAATATTAAATCCAGGGTCTGATTTGGCGACTCCTTTTGGTCAAAGATTATTTACTCCATCTTTTAGTTTACCTACTACTACTGAGCCTCAGATGGGGGATTTTGGGGTAGTAACTGGCAAATTAAGTTGGGGTGCAGATGATATAGAGCCAAAATTAATTGAGTTCAAAATAGCTGACGATGATATAGCTGAGTTTAACGAGGATATTGTAATAGTGTTATACAGCCTAAAGACAGAGTTTGATGACTTTGCAAGAGATTCAGAAGATCAGGTGGAAGGTGATGTTGGAGGCGGAGATGGAGATGGAGATGGAGATGGAGATGGAGATGGAGATGGAGATGGAGATGACGAACCGGTAGAAGAAGAGAAACTAATTAAACCAGGTTCTCATCTTGGTGTTCAGTATTGGACTACTGTTACAATTATAGACAATGACCAGCCAGCAGGAGGTGCAATTGGTGATGATATAGAAAACCCTTTTGTTCCTGATATTAATAATGATGTTTATGATTTGGTTTTACAAGGTGCCGAGTATGATACTGGAGCCGTTTTAGAAACACAAAAATCTGAGAAAATATACGTTGCAGGAGATTATACATCAGTAAATGGAGAGTTAATAAATAGAATTCAACGTTTGAATAAAGATGGAACTGTTGATGATAAATTTGATGTTGGTCTAGGAGCTAACTACTATGTAAATGCTTTGGATCTCTCCATTGACAGTAATAATGTTGTAAAGCTCGTGGCAGGTGGTGGTTTTACTTCTTATGATGGAAAACCAAGAAAAGGAATTGTCAGGATAAATTATGATGGATCTGTAGATGAATCATTTCAGCCAGGCCTAGGTGTAAATGGAGAAGTTATAGACTTAAAAGTATTAGATTCATCAGGTAATATCATAATTGTTGGTGATTTTGATGAAGTAGACGGTAAAAGTAGAAATTCGATAGCCAAATTATCAGAGGATGGAAAGCTAGATTTAAATTTTGATATTGGATTAGGCCCTGACGGACCAATTAATTCAATTGCTGTTATGCCTGATGGAAGGATTATAATAGGGGGAGATTTTATTTATGTTGGAGAAGTTTTCAGTCCCTCTATTGCAGTCTTAAACAAAGAAACAGGACAGGTTGATTTAGGTGTTAAATTTAATCAGGGTATTAATGGTATTGTTCACGATATTGAAATTGATCCTTCAGGAGGTTTTTATGTAGGTGGCAACTTTACTGAGGCTTACGGAGTTCCTCGTAACAACATTGCTAAGTTTAAGTATACAGGTGAGTTAGATTCTGATTTTAATCCAGGTAATGGTTTTGATTTCCCGGTATTGAGTTTGGCTATAGATACATCGGTTAATGTTGTTGGAGATCCAACATATTATTCGCGTGATTTAGAGGAAATGTTTGAAATTTTGCTAGATATCGAAGTAGCAAACCAAAACCCAGACCTTACCCTTCCTGTCGAATATTTACTTAAACCAGATGATTCATATGGAGTGATCCCTCAATATTTTCGAAATATTATAAAATTTATGAATGCCCCAGAATATAGGGTTATTGCTGCGGGTGCATTCACTGAATACAACTATTCTAGGAGAATGAAGCTAGCAAGGTTGAATCCTGATGGAACCCTAGATACTAGTTTTATGGATACTGCATTTAATCACTTTGCAGGGTTACCTAGGAAGTTGAGCTTTAAAGATACTCAGCTTATTAATGTTGTTGCGCAAAGTGAGTTTGAGGGTGAAATCTTAATAGGAGGAAGTTTTAGTGAGGTTGGTGGTGGGATTACAGGCCGTTCAGAAATTGCTGAAAGATTTAATTTAGCAAAAATTCAAGGAGGTATCACTCCCGGTCCAGGTGTAATTGGATTTGACCAAACAAGCTTTACAGCATCTGAGCGTCAAGATGCTGCCAAAGTAGTGATGCGTCGAAAAAATGGATCACTTGGTGAAGGATCAGTATATTTCAGAACTAAGGATGGAACAGGTAGTGGAATCGCAACAGGCGTAGGATTGATTGAAGATCCCGAGGAAGAAATTGAAGCAGATTATATAAGTCAAAATACGAAGCTGGTATGGAATTCTGTAAATACTGCAGGTTTTCACTCCGATGCAGTTTATTATGATTTAGATGGAGGAAATTATGCTTATCTAAATATGTTAGAATTTGGAATGACCACAAACACAGTTTTATGGACTCATGGATATGGATTTAATGGAAATGGATGGAAACTTAGTGACGGTGTAAAAGGTGCAGGTTCAGGCCTCAAGATGGGGCTTGGCAAATTGGATTATGAAGTTGTTTTACTTCCTGATTCTGAAAGAGAAGGAAATGAGGATGTGGGGATAGCGATAAGTACTCCGATGGCTAAAATTGAACTAAATGGAGAAATTATTCCTGCTGGACTCGGAATAGACTTAAGTAAATCTTCTATTACAATTGTGGATGATGATTTTGGCCCAGGAGTGTTTGCCTTTAAATCAACTGAAATTTATGTGGATGAAGGTGGTCGAAGGGCAAAAATTGTCGTTGAACGTAAGGAAGGGTCAAATGGTACGGTATCAGTTGATTATGCAACAGCTGATGAATCAGGTCAGGCATCTCTAGATTATACCTCACAGAAAGGCACCCTTATATTTGGCTCAGGCCAAACTAGTAAGTCATTCTTTATAAATATTCTTGAAGATGAATTTCAGGAAGGAGATGAAACAGTTAGTATTACATTATCTAACCCAAGAGGCGGATCTGAAATAAGTTCGAATGACAATGAAGCACAACTAAAAATTATAGATAACGACCTAAAGTCAGGTTTAATTGAATTTGAAGTTTCGGATTATTCGGTTGAGGAGAGTGAAGGAACTTTAGGGATTGCAGTAAATAGAAGGCTAGGCTCCAAGGGTAATGTCAGTGTTGCTTATAGAGTGATCGAGGAGATTGATGGCGTGGCAAGTACAGCAACTAAGGGAGCGGATTTTACAGCAGTGTCTGGTGTGTTGACTTGGGATAATGGAGAGGTGGATCCCCAAGTGATTACATTGCCACTAATTGATGACGATGAAATAGAGGAGAATGAGATTCTATATATCGAACTTTTTGATGCAGTAGGGGCAATATTGGGTAGTAACACTATTGTAGCAGTTTCAATTAAAAGCTTGGATTCTTATGGTAAAATAGAATTTGGGCTTTCTGAATATTATATAAATGAAAACGGAGGAGCTCTAAACATAGTGGTTTCTAGAGTAGGTGGATCGATTGGTGAACAAAGTGTTGAATTAGCAACCCAAGATTTTACAGCTACTTCATTAGGGGATTCTCCGGATTACTCTGGTGCAAATATAGTTTTAGATTTTGATGAAGGAGAGAGGGTTAAGGAGTACAGCTTAATTATAAATGATGATCTAGAGTTGGAAAGTAATGAGATATTAAAAATAAATCTATCTAATGTTATTGGTGGAGCAGAGCTGGGTTCAAATAATACATCCAAAGTGACCATTATTGATGATGAGGATGTGAATATGAATTCGGGAGTAATTGTTCCTACTAGTGGAAACTTGATTGGCCCNGATGGTGATATAAGGGCAATTCATTTAGAAGAGGATGGNTCAGTACTATTGGGTGGCAACTACCAAAAGTTTAACAATCTGCCGAANGCATATTTGGTTAGAATTAAAAATGGAACCGTTGATGATACATTTTTGCCTTANGGTGGAGCAAATGGACCTGTAAATGTAATTAAGAATTATGGAGATGGATTTTATATGATTGCCGGTGAGTTTGATCAATTCAATGGTGAAAATCATGGAAAATTAGTTCGATTAAAATCAAATGGAGCTGTTGATGACACATTCAATATAGGATCAAGTGCTGAGGGTAATATTCATGACCTAGCAATAGATTCAAAAGACAGGATAATTGCTGTTGGGGATTTTTCCTCTTTCAATGGAGATTTGTATAGCAATGTAGTTCGAATTAATTCAGATGGAACTACAGATAAGACTTTTAGACTAGATTCTGGAGTAGATGGAGCCATCAACGCTGTAGAAATAGATTTAAATGGCGATATAATTCTAGGCGGAGATTTTACTAGTGTCGGCGGTCAGGATATCAAAGGTTTGGTTAAGGTTAACGAAAAAGGAAGTATAGTATCTGATTGGAGTTTAGGAGGTTTTAATGATTCTGTTAGAGATATAGATTTGCATCCAAATGGAAATGTTTTGGTCGGCGGATTCTTTACTAAACACAACGATATTAAAATTAACAGAGTTGCATTGGTAGGATCTAAAGGGGATTTGATTGCGAGTTTCCATCCAGGTGAAGGGCCAGATAATCCAGTTTATGCAGTTTCATTTCAAACAGATGGTAAGGTGCTCGTAGGTGGAAGCTTCTATACTTTTGCAGAAACGATTCGACCTGGGATTGTACGACTTCATTCAGACGGAACGATTGACCCAACTACGAATTTCGGCTCTGGTTTCAATGGAACTGTACAAAGAATACATGAGCAAAATGGAGAAAGCATTCACATCGGTGGTGGTTTTAGCACGTATAATGGAACTGAATGCTTAAACTATATAGAAATCTACGGGGGAATAACTGAAGGGATTGGTAAATTGGAGTTTATGGATTCTGTTTATGCAGTTCCTGAAGGAGGAACAAATGCAGTTGTCCGTTTGATTCGTCGAGGTGGTTTAAATGAATCTGTTAGTACGAGGATTCAAACCGATTTGTCTCTCGAAGGAAATCCTGCTGTTCCTGCAATTGATTACGTATCAATTGATCAAGAAGTGCGTTTTGACGAAGGAGAGGCAGTAAAAGAAATCATGGTATTGCTGATAGATGACAAGGAGGTTGAGAATAATGAATCTATTGCTTTAAAATTGTCTGACTTTAGTGAGGGAACAGAGGGGGATCAATCTGTTGCATCAATCAAAATTGTTAATGATGATAGTCTAATAACATTTTCTAATTCGAATTTTAGTGTTTCAGAGGCAATTTCAAGTGGGCAGGCAACAATTAAGTTAACTAGATTAGGTTCAGCGATAGGTGAGGCTTCAGTTATGTTTCAAACCGCAACGAATGGGACTGCTCAGGCTGCACTTGATTTTGTTATGCTGACAAACAGAGTAGTATTTGCGGATGGTCAAGCTAGTCAAAGTATCGCTGTAGAAGTCATAGACGACAACAAAGTCGAACTTGAGGAGAGTGTTGATCTTTTAATTTCAGGTGTGGAAGGTTCTGCAGAACTCGGGCTAGGAAGATCGTCTCTAAGGATTATTGATAATGATGTCTCTCCTGGTGAGTTCTTTATTTCGCCTGCAGCAATGCAAGTTGCAGAGACTGCATCATTTGCAACAGTGAGTATAACAAGAACAAATGGCTACACTGGTTTAGTGGAATTAAATTATGAAACGACGCCACTTACCGCAGAAGAGGGTGTTGATTATTCCCCTGTGCAAGGATCAGTGGTTTTTGCTGATAGTGAAGATACAAAGTATCTAGATATTCCAATTATTGATAACGATACAGTTGACGGCGCAAAGGCCTTTCGTTTTCGTATTTCTGATGCGACTGGCGGAGGTATGATTACATCTGAAAATTTTGTTACTATTATAATTCTAGACAATGAATTAGGGGGATCATTGCCGGGGCCAAAAGGCCAAGGGGCAAATGGTCCAGTTTATAGTGTTTCGATGGACCAAAATAATAATGCTATTGTGGCAGGTGAATTTAATGAAATTAATGGGAAAGAGTCTATAAGAGTAGCTAAATTAAATGGCAATGGGACTGTAATGAGTAGTTTTGATACGGGAACTGGTCCGAATAATACAATATTTACAACGGAGATTACTCAATCAGGTTCGGTTTATTTGGGAGGATTGTTTAACGAATTTGACGGTTATAGCAGGAAACATATTGTAAAACTAAAATCTGATGGAAGTGTTGATGAAGGGTTTAATCCAGCATCTAGAGTTAAGGGAACAGTTTTCGATATTGAAGTGCATGGAGATCATATATTGGTAGCTGGTGAAAGTGGGGCTATTGTTTTGACTCTCGATGGTAGCAAATGGGATGGCTTTGTTCCGCCAGTTGTAGACGGAGAAATTTATGCTGTTGCTTATCAGCCTGATTGTAAAATTTTAATAGCTGGCAGTTTTGAGAACGTTAATGGGGAATACATTCCTAATGTTGCAAGATTAAATGCGGATGGCACATTGGATAAATCATTTGATACAGGTGCCGGCCCAAATGGTTCTGTTCATGCGATAACTATTGATGACAATGGTATATTGATTGGTGGGATTTTTGTCACCTACGATGGCATATCTTCTAGGCGAATCGCGAGACTGGGTCATGATGGTAAACTGGATGGAGGTTTTGATATTGGTCTTGGTTTTGATGGTCCAGTGCAGGCCATTCATAGAAGGCTTGATGGAAGGTATTTAGTTGGTGGATCTTTTGGTTATTTTAATGGCGTTATTCAAAATAATATTTCCTTGGTTAATGCCAACGGATCAGTGGTTGAGAATGATTTGTTAATGCTCCAATTAAACGGAGCAGTATACGCTATCTCCGAGATGGCTGGTGGCAGCAGTGTTTTTGGTGGGTCATTTACAAAAGATAATAAGGATCGGGGTTACAATAGCTTTGCGCTACTTGATCAAATATCGAGTATTAAGCCTCCTAGACTTGGGATTGAAATTGGTTCTGAGAAATATCAATTGTCTATATCTGGAGCTCCTGGTGAAATCTATCACGTTGAGTTTTCAAGTGATTTGGAAGAGTGGATGGGATTAACTAAAGTAATTATTCCAGAGAGTGGAAGTACAGATATAGAGCTTGGTAGTTCTATTGATAATCGATATTTCCGTGCTGTTTATCGGGAATAGGTTTTGGAGGATTTTCTCCAAATTCAACTTATGTTTTTTGGATGAAATATAATTGGAGGGACGACAAATAACCTGTCGTCCCTTTGTTTTGTGAATTGGACAGTTTATCATTGGTGATATTGGCCGTTTGTGGTTTTAAAGAATTAATAAAATGAAAAAAATCATGTTTAGTGCTGCTATAACAGCAGTTTTTAGTTGGGTTGCCTTTACTTTTATAGGTAGCCAACAGGTGAGTTCGGAGACAGTCCTGTCACCACGCGATCTCGAGCCTTCTCAGGAGTTAGCTGCCGTTTCAAATTTAACTCTTCAGACCCCTCTTTCAACAGAATGGAAAACTATTACTGCCCAAGAATCTGCATCTTCCGAAATTGACAAAGTTGCAACTATAGAGGACCCCATTGGGGCTTTCCAACGTTGGGCAAATGATTTTATGGCCGGTACTGGAAGTGAATTGGAAGGGATTCATTTAGCCAAGATAAGAAGAATCAAAATGGGTGAAATGATTAGGAGCAATCCTGAGAAAGCCATAGCTAATCAAGTTGATGTTGATACTCGTGAAGCATTGCCAAAAAAGATTCGTGAAGAATTAGAGTACTTAGTTCACGGGCGTGGCAGATTCGATTCTCAAACAATCTCTCGATACACCAAGTCGGACCATATTGCTGACGTCGTAGCTCAATACCGGGGTCTTGATTCTCGTTTAGTTAGCGTTAAAAACACTACTAAAGATCGATTGGTTCAAAACAATATTCAATCTATCTCTCACAACGGAAAAACATATACGGCTCATACCTATGGAAGGCTCAAAGGATTATCCTCTCAGGAGAATATGCTCTTCAATGGTATCGTATTGGACGGTCACATGGCAGTGAACGAATCTCCTATTCGTTTGATGGGTAAAACAAGCAAAGGTAACGCATTGGCGGCTGGACAGGTTGAGTTAGAGTCTCGTGATCCAGTGACAGGTGAAACGGTTAATTTGTCAAAAGGCGGTTTTATTGCTGAAGCTGACGGTACATATTATGTGCTTTCTCGAAAAGAGAATGCAGCCAAGTTGGGTTATCGTTTAATGGGCGCAGAGGCTGGTGTGAGCCCGGGGCCTGGTCGCTCTGATGATATTAAAGCTTGGAATAAAGTTGCGACACAGGGCAATAAAAACGTTTTAATCATTCGTCCTAATTTTGCAGACGACCTAGCTGAGCCTCCTAGTATTGCTGAAATAGAGGGAGCGATGAAGGAGGTTAATGATTTCTTTGTGGAGTCTTCATACTCAACGCTTTCTTTTACCACTACTGTTACACCAACCCTAACATTGCCAAAGAGCAAGTTGTGGTATGAGCAGAAAGGTCAGACCATGATCAAGGATTCTGCAATCGAACAGGCTCAACTCAGTGGGTATATTATATCAGATTATGATATTATAATGATAGCCATTGATGAACTTCCAGGCCCAGCATATGAAGGATGGGTTGTTGTAAATTTTGGGGATGGCCTTTTCATTAAGGGTGATTACGTGGAGGCTATATGCCGGAATCTTTCGTCAATATTACTCGGAAATAAACTTACAGCAGATTATTGGAATACTGTAGCTCCTGAAAAGATTGAGCCAGACCCAGAGGCCGAGGATCCACCAATCCCACATTCTCTGTCGGATGTAATGGGTAGAGATAGTGTTTATGGACCTGGCATTGTTACTAATGAGCAAGATATGTGGAGTTTAATGGGAAGTGGTAACCGTCAGTTTAATACCCCTGCTAAGCATAGTTTGGGATGGTTGCCCGCTTCTTCAATAGCAGATATTAGTGAGTCTAATACTATTAGGTTGTTTGCTTATGATGTTCCAAAATTAACCAGAGATGGAAAGCATGCA
>NYWG01000008.1 GCA_002684915.1 Verrucomicrobiales bacterium | reverse complement strand
ACCCACAATCCAATTACCATTACCGCAAGAAGTGCGCCGAAAAATACAATAAAATCGAATGTGCCTAACAATGTGCCTAGTGTAACCATAATTGTGTTTACTTATATAATAGAGGGAGAAGGATAGGATCAGTATAGCCAAGTTGCAACTCCGCTAAACTTACAAAAAAAGGAGCCGAAAAACATCGGCTCCTTCTAATTGATAAAGACTTTAATTAAAGAGCAGAAGCAACTAGGTCTCCAACCTCTGTAGTAGAGTAACCCATACGACCCGCTCCTAGATCTTTTATTTTTTCACGGGTAATATTAATCACAGTATCCTCTATTGCCTTAGCTGCCTCATCTTCGCCTAGGTGCTCTAGCATTAATGCTCCAGAACAAATAGCAGCCAATGGATTAATTACATTTTGACCTGTATATTTGGGGGCGCTACCACCTATTGGCTCAAACATACTTGTGCCTTCAGGGTTAATGTTTCCGCCCGCAGCAATACCCATACCCCCTTGAACCATCGCTCCTAGGTCAGTGATTATATCGCCAAACATATTATCGGTAACAATTACATCGAACCATTCTGGGTTTTTCACAAACCACATTGTGGTTGCATCGACATGTGCGTATTCACGTTTTATATCAGTATAATCCGCATCTCCAATTTCATTGAAGGCTCTATCCCATAAATCAAAAGCATATGTTAAAACATTAGTTTTCCCACAAAGAGTCAATTGCTTTTCCTTATTTCGCTTACGAGTGTAATCAAAAGCATATCTAAGGCAACGATCTACGCCTCGACGCGTGTTAACACTTTCCTGTATTGCAATCTCATTTGGAGTACCCTTAAAAACAAAACCGCCAGAACCAGTATAGAGACCTTCGTTATTTTCACGAACAACCACAAAGTCGACATCTTCTGGCTTTTTATCCTTTAAAGGGCAAAAGCGTTCATCAAAAAGCTTAACTGGACGCAAGTTGATATATTGCTCCAATTCAAATCGCAGACGTAAAAGAATCCCCTTTTCTAGAATACCAGGGGCTACATCAGGATGTCCTATTGCTCCAAGAATTACTGCTGGGAAATTACGTAAATCATCAGAAGCACTATCTGGCAATGCTTCATTGGTGCGAATATAACGATCCCCTCCAAAATCAAATTCGGTATAGTTTAGTTTGAATCCAAATTTCTGACCGGCAGCATCAAGCACCTTGATGTTTTCTGCAGTTACTTCGGGGCCGGTGCCGTCGCCGCCAATTACTGCGATATCATAACTTTTCATCGATTGGGAAAACCTCACTGATCATGAGGAGCGCGGAGACTACGGGTTAAAAGGCCTATGTGAAAGGGATTTTTTAACGAATTTATGATTTTAGGATTTCAGAAGTTCTTCAGCATGCTGTCGAGCTGCATCGCCACTGCCGCCAAGCATTCGAGTTAACTCATCAATTCTGGTAGTTGAATTTAGAAGCCGAACCTTTGTATGCGTTCTGCCATTATCTACTTCTTTTTCAACAAGGTAATGGCGGCTTCCTGTAGCAGCAACTGGAGCCAGATGTGTAATGCATAAAACCTGCCTCTTTTCGCCAATTTTATTCATTTTCTGACCAACCACGGTAGCTGTCTCTCCTCCAACATTAGCATCTACTTCATCAAAAACGAGTATAGGAATACTATCCTGTGAAGACAGCACTGTTTTTAAAGCCAACATTACCCGGGCCATTTCACCAGAAGATGCAATAGATTTTAGTGGTTTGAAAGGTTCGCCTGGGTTCGGAGCAAATAGAAATTCAATCTGGTCAAATCCATTTCGTGATACACTTGCTGATCCCTGACCTAACTCATTAGGGTCAACTATTTCGACATCAAATCTTGATTGAAGAAACCCTAGATCATTTAATTGCTTTTCAGCCTCGACTACAAGCTTTGGAGCCACTTCTTTTCTAGCCTCGCTTAGTCTTCGACCTTGCTTCTGAATTTTATCACTAATTGTATCAATTTTCTTATTAAGATCGACTAGCTCTTCATCGCGGTTTTCTAGTTTTTTCAATCGGACTGAAGCTTTACTTCCAAAGTCTATAACCGCCTTCAACGAAGCTCCATACTTGCGCTTAAGGCTTTGAACTAAATTATAACGATCTTCAACTTCTCGCATTTGATCAGGATCTAAATTCAGGCGATCACAATAATCTTCAAGAGCAGCTGACAAATCATTTATTTGCTCGCTAATCTGGGATTGTTGATCAAGCAAATCTTCAGCACCTTCATCAACATTAACCATCTCATTAATTAGGCGACCAGCACCTAAAATTAAGTCATACGAACTTGGCTCACTGTCGCTAACTAACGCTTTCACTTCGCCAACTAATTCTGCCAATCGAGCAGAATTAGTTACCCTTCTAAATGATTGTTCTAATCCATCCTCTTCGTCTTCGCTTAATTGTGCTGATTCAATTTCATCAACTTGAAATCTTAACAAATCCAATTCACGCGCATAAGCATCTTCATCTACTACCAGCTCCGATTTCCTGTTCTCCAAATCACTCAAATAATCAACACTTACAGCCAACTCTTTCCTTTGATTCTCAAGTCCTCCATATGCATCAAGAATTTCCAACTGTCGAGATGACTTAAGTAATGATTGATGATCATGAGGCCCATGTATGTCAACTAACCACTCTCCAATTGAAGACAAAACACTTAATGAAGTAGGTGATCCATTCACAAATTGCCGATTAGCACCGGAAGCAGAAAATATTCGCTTTAATAAAAGCTGGTTGGATTCACAGGGCTCCAAACCACTGGATTCTAGGTAATGATGAAAATCTTCGGCTATTGTAGAAACATCAATGATTGCTTCCACAGAGCACTGCTCATTACCATCCCGAAGAAGTGTTCGGTCAGCTCGCTCCCCCAACACTAAACCAAGCGCCCCGATGATAATTGATTTGCCAGCACCTGTTTCACCAGTTACTGCATTGTATCCAGATCCGAACTCAATGGACAAGTCATCAACAAGTGCTAAGTTTTTTATGCGTAGATCGGTCAGCATGCGCCCTGAACGCATCAATGTGAAAAGAGATTCACGCTGAAGCAAAACAAAACAACATGAAATTTAATTTAACTGTCCTCGGCTCGGGCACCTCTCAGGGGGTTCCTATTATAGGAGCTGATTATCCATCCTCCTTTCTAGCTAATCCAAAAAACCACCGTACTCGCTCATCCATATATATAGAAACTGATGAAATCTGCTTAATCATTGACACTACCCCAGACTTACGAACACAAGCCCTCAGGGAAGGAATTAAACAAGTAGATGCGGTTTTATTCACTCATTCTCATGCAGATCACATTATGGGATTAGATGATTGCCGCAGATTTTGTGCTATTAACAATCACCAACCCTTACCTATTTATGCAGACTCAAAAACAATGAATGATCTAGAGCGCGTATATAGTTACGCATTTAAATCAAAGTACACTCCTGGCTATTTCAAGCCAAATCCATATATAATCGATGGAGAATTTGTAATTGGAGATTTGAAAATAACACCATTTGAGCAGGAACACGGAAATATGGGATCTCTCGGCTTTCTATTCGAACAAGGAAACAAAAAGCAATTGGCCTATTACAATGATTGTAAAAAAGTGTCCCTTAGTGCAATTAATGCTGCTGAAGGCGTTGAATTGGCTATTTTAGATGCTCTTAGACCAACAGAACACTATTCGCATATGAATTTAGACGAAGCTCTAACTACAGCATATGAAATCGGAGCCAAAGAAACTCTTTTGACGCATCTTACAGATTTTTATGATCATGATCGCGACAGCAACAACCTACCAAATAAAGTCCTGTTCGCTTATGACGGACTAAGAAGAAATATCTAATGATTAAAAATTTATCACTAATTTTTCTTATACATATTATTCCCATCCACATACTTGGGCAAGAAGGAGAAACCGTAGCTGTTGTTTATAACAACACACTGCAGGAATCAAAATCAGTCGCTGAGCATTATGCAAAATCACGAAATGTTCCTGCAAACAACCTGATCGGATTACCCTTATCTAAAAACCACACTATTTCTCGTGATGATTTTATAAAAACCCTTGAAAAACCATTGGTCAAAACTCTGGAAAAGAAAAAAATTTTAAATGGTAATAATGGAACAATTCGATATTTATTATTGTGCTGGGGCGTTCCCTTCAGGGTTGATAAAGACAACAGCATCAAGCCACCAACAGGCACTCCTGCCGCCCTACAACGTAACGAAGCATCAGTGGACAGTGAACTTGCATTAATTCCTCAGCTTAATAAAAAAACAGAGAGAACAGGCATAATAAATAATCCAGTATTTAATGCAAAAACACCTGAATCAATTTCACCTAAAAACGGATTACTGATGGTGGCGAGACTTGACGGCCCATCGCCTGCTTTAGCAAAAAAACTTGTTGACCGCGCTATAGCTGCAGAGAAAAAAGGTCTATGGGGACGTGCTTATATAGATTTAAGAGGCATTAATTCAGGAGCTTTAAAATTAGGAGAAGACCGTCTACAGCAAGTTGCTGAAATCATTAGTCGCAGCGGATTTACAACAGTAATAGACAAGGAACCAACAACAATCCCAATAGGATTCCCAGGTGATCGAATAGCCTTTTACGCAGGTTGGTATGGCATAAATGTAGAAGGTTTATTCGCAGAAGAAACTGTTGATTTTGCTACAGGCGCTATCGCGTACCACTTACATTCATACAATGGTTCCATGATTCGCGATGCATATTCTCGTTGGATTGGGCCGTTTATTAATAAAGGAGCAACCGCTACATTTGGTAGTGTTTTTGAGCCATATCTGGAACTAACACCAAATCAACCTATATTTTTTGCCCGCATTATTCAGAGTGGGTTCACCTTCGCCGAGGCAGGTTATGCAGCGACTCGAGCCTTATCTTGGCAAACCGTTTTTGTCGGAGACCCCCTCTATCGACCTTTCGGGAAAACACCTCAAGAAGTCGAATCTAATCTTATTAAAACTGAAAGTAGCGACATTGAATGGTTTCGACTGCTTGCTATCAATCAAGGATTAAAAGGTGGCGCCCCAAAAGAAACAGCCATTCTACATCTTGAACAATTAAAAGAATCCTCTAAAAGCTCAATACTCCAAGAAAAGCTAGGGGAACTCTATGCTGATACTGGCAAAAAGTTAAAAGCAGAAAATGCATTTAGAAATGCTATTAACCTGAGTAAATCAATAAAACAAAAACAGCGAATCAATATTGCTATAAAGCAATTAAATCCTTAATAATTTGTTATTTGGTTAACAGCGTACTTGCGCAAATATTTCAAAGCCACAGTGATATCTTTTGGCAGCTCTGATTCAATTTTTACTTTTTCCCCGGTGAAAGGATGATCGAATTCTAATCCATTGTAATGCAAAGCTGTCCTGTCAATCAGAGGCTTCTCAGTACCATCTCTTCGAGGGCGATAATTCTTTTTTAAACGAGATAGCATTAATAATTTGCCACCATAACTAGAATCACCAACGGGTGACAATCTAACATAATTAAGATGCGCTCGTATTTGATGCTTTCTATCTGTTTCAGGAATACAGCGTAACATAGTCATCCCCGCAAACCTTTCTAAAACTTCAAATTTTGTACGAGCAAACTTTCCTCGCTTTCCAGCTCTCATTATTTCGGGTTGACCAGCTACCCATCCAATTTTTGCATCCACGTTGAAAACGTCTTCTTTAGGTGAGCCGTGAACTAGACACTGAAATTCCCTCCGTTCTTGATTTGCCCCGAGTAAATCCCCGATACGTTCCCGGGACTCGTTGTTTTTGCAAAATAAAGAAATCCCACTAGTCTCAAAATCTAACCTGTAAGCAAACCCTAGATAATTAATATTTCTTCTCTCAATCCAACCAGCTTTGATTTCGATAGAATTGCGAATTAATTCACTTAAACTAGGCCGATCGGGGTGAAGCTGACTGTGCGTTACAGCCATGTGAGTCATCTTATCAAGCGCAAGAAAGTGTTCATCCTCAAAAAGGACGTTAAACAACCACGAGCATGACTCATCAGAGGAAAATAAACGTATTACATTTTTGCCTGACATAGGCATTAAATAAACAAAAACACTCTAACGTGAATGTTTGATAAATCAGCTACTGACCAACAGGGACAAAAGTTGCTGTTACAGAAGAATTCTCAATAACTAATACAGAATTAGTAGCATTCATTTTCCCTTCACGAACCCTCCCACTCCATTCCTTAAATTTGTAACCAGGCTTAGCCTTCGCCACAACAGGCACGACTTTCAATGATTCAAAGTATTTATTGGCTAATTCAGGGGCCTTATCATCAACTATCACTTCCCCTTCCCCTTCTGAGTATGCGTTAAAGGAAAATTTATATAGTTCATTCCGTTTTCCCTGTAGCCAAGAATTATATCCTGCTGAAGCTGATCGAGCACGTGCCTGCTTTAAATACGCAGGAAAGTCTTTTTCATATTCCTCTTTAGACACAGAAATTTTACCGTTTAGTTTAACAACAAATACTACTTCGTGATCAGTAACATCATTATCCGTACTACTTGTTATAAGCTCACTTGTTGCACCTATCTCTAAACCTAGGACTTGTGTGCGAATATCTTCTGATAAACCAGGCTGATCTAGTCCTTCTATGGAACCCCCTGCAGAATCAAAAGGACCAAGTTTAATTACTTTGAACTTGTTTTCATTTGCAACTGCAGATAATGATTTTTCATCATTAATGGATTGTCGCATTTTATCGCCAGCCTCTTTTAAAAGCTTAATGCTTTCAGCTTTTTTATAGTCTTCTGAAACTAGTGATTTAGCTTCTGCAAATGATCGGTCGCGAGCAGGCATTATTTTCTTGAGTGATGCTATAAAGAACGGATCAGCATTTGCTGCACTACTTAAGGCGGACGCACCTACAATTAGTGCATTTGTTTCACTCAAAGTGAAAACATCTGACGGACTAACACGGTTTTGAAGGCCTGGAACAAATGGAATATCACGATTAAGAGGAGGAGTTGTTTTTACTTCAACATTCTGCAATAAAGCGACTTTTTCTAAAGTGTCTAAAGCTGGTTTCGCAGCATAGGTAGTCTGAAGAGATTGCTGGAAATCAACCCCTGCGCTATAAGCTTCAACAACGGCCAGTCCAGCCTTTAATCCAACCGGCGTTGTAAAGAGTTTTTTGCGAATTTGAGTTGCAGCTTCATCTGCCTTCATTCCATTAAACTCATTTGTTTGCACACTGATAACGTGCTTTGCCAAATCCGAAACACTTGCATCAACTTGATTCGTAATGCTGTTATCACTCGGCCAACAATTACTTAGCAATGCAACCTTATCCGAATCTGAAAGTTCTAGATATTTCGCTTCAGCCTGTGCCAGAAAATTAGTTGGCTGAAAAGTGACATAAGAAAGTTGCCTGGACTCACTAATCCGGTACTTAGATAAAGAATTAGTATAATAAGCTTTCAGCGAGTTATCATCAATCTCTACCGATGGCAGATAATTTGTGTGTGACAAAATGACAGCCTCTGCTTCGTATTTTTCGTTTTCTTCACGAAACTGAATCTCCGCCTCTTTTTTAGAAATAAACCCATCAGCCATCCCCGCAAGCTGCCTTAGCTGCTCAATCCCTATTAAATGTTTATGAAAACGAAGCATGCGACTTTCATCTTGCTTACTCATACTTTTATATACATTTCGAATCTGATCACCTGCTACACCAGACCTCAGAGCCTCCATCTCTATTTGCTCTATTAATCTATCTAAAGCATCACTGGTTGTAGGATTAATCGAATACTCATCAAGCATCTCCATTTCAACCAAAGTGTCTACTATCTTCCTTTCCATGTATTCATTGCCGTACCGGCCATAAATCATCCCGGATATTTGCCGAGCAGAAAGCCATTGATCTCTTGTTACAGGCTTGCCATTAAGCTCACCGAAATCTACTTGCTGGCCTCTTTGATTATTTCTACCCAGAAGCGTATCAGTAGCATCAGGTGTAAACATAATAACAAAACCAATTATAACTGGTATTGCTATTATGCCGAATAGCAGCTTCTGTTTGTTTCTGATTCTTTGAAAATCGATCATAATCCCAAAAAAAGGACGGGCAAACTACTCCCCTTAACCATGTGTGGCAAACGCAAAAATAACAATTTTAACTATAAAACAGTATGCTAGGTTGCAGGAAATCGGACAAACAGTAAGAATTCTCTTTTATTGAAATGCGAATCATTGGAGGAACTTCGGGTGGTGCAACGCTAAAAGTACCCAAAGGATTAGGAGTCCGGCCAACACCTGATAAAGTCAGACTGGCCATATTTAACAGCCTAGGAGCATCAATTGAGAATTCAAGAGTACTTGAGCTCTTCGCTGGAACAGGAGCCTTGGGCTTGGAGTGCGTAAGCCGAGGCGCCTCTACTTGCGTATTCGTTGAATTATCAAACAAGCACGCGAACATAATGAAACAAAACGCTAAATCAATCGGCATTAAATCAAACCTTACCCAGTTTAGAGTCGAGGATGCCTTTGTTGCTATTAAGAAGTTGAATAATCACAGCGAACGTTTTGATTTCATTTTCGCAGATCCACCTTACGGCGAAAAGAACAAAGAAAAACGCTCAGAGTCATTTGCCCAACAGATGCTGGACGATTATAATTTACCTTCACTATTAAAAGAAAATGGCAGCCTGATCCTTGGCCACACTAAAAGAGACACGCTTGAATTCGTAAAACCGTGGAAATTAAGAAAAACACTTAAACACGGAGATACACTTATTGAAATAATCGAGTTAAATTAACTCACAAACATTAGCCCTGAATTAAAGTAAATTAACCAAAAGTAATAACATTCTTAATACCCTTGCTTTTACCAACAAGTAGCTCTTGATGATCAGCAATGTCGTATCTGCCTGTTATAACTTTCTTTATAGTTTCAGGCCACCGTTTATGAAACTCTCCCAAATCAGCGATCGCATCTTCAAAAGCTTTCCTGTCTGCATTAACAGTTCCTACTATTGCTAAGTTTTCTAAAACAATACGCCGCATAAGAATATCTGAATCAATCTCAAGACGAGTTTCAGGGGCTGGAATTCCAGTGAATATGAAAATACCATTTGTCCCCAAAACCTGAAGCACATCAAAAGCAAACTCAGACCCACCTACTGCTTCATAAATCAAATCGATATTACCAACCTTTGCCGCAAGCTCTTGAGCTGAAATATCATATTTTGAAAAATATTTTGCTCCTATCTGCTCTACCAATTCCGCTTTAGGGTTTGGAGCCTTACTTCTTGAATAGACATAGGTATCGAAACCTTCAACAACACATTTCATTGCGCCAAGTATACCTATCGGTCCGGCACCCAAAACCACTGCAGTAAGACCCTTGCCAGGCGCCTCCCCTGATTCAGTACAGGCCCAAGGTAAACGTTTTTGAACAGCATATGCTTGAGCAAGCCCTTTTTCAGCAATGGTTAANGGCTCCGCCATAACNGCCAAATCACGTAACTCTTCTGGCACGTATGTGAAAAATTTTTCNTCATCCACNTAAAACTCAGTCATGAAACCATGGACTTGCTTGATTCCTCGTTCTGTAAACTGNCCGTTTATGCAATAGTCCTGTTTATCATTACAGCAAGGACTACAGCTAGGGTCAGTACAAGGCCTACGTACTGACGGCACTACAAGATCACCAACCTTAAAACGCGTAACATCAATCCCGACTTCAATCACTCGACCAAGAGATTCATGCCCAAGAACTAAGTGCTTATCACCCTCAGGAGGCTCCCCGTAAACAAAAGTACATATTTCCCGATCGGTGCCGCAAATCCCAACATCAAGGGTTTTCACCTTTATTTGCGTTTCGCTAGTCAATTGTGGCAAAGGATGATCCACCAAGCGAAGCTCCTTTTCACTAGGAACCACTGCCACTGCTTTCATTGTTGAATTAACCATTATTATTTACTTTTTCAATGGGCTTAACTTCGACTATTTAAAAATTTTTTTAAAACCTCCGGATAACTCTCAAAAAACAAAACCAAGTCATCTAGCGCCTTAACTGTACCTTGGCTCAAATGATGCTCTATCCCTTCAATATCACGCTTCTGAGTTTCTTCGTCCAGCTCAAGTATTGAAAAAAAGCTAGAAAGAGTCTCATGCCGTCGCTGAATTTTTAAAGCGACCTCTCGGCCTTTCTTAGTAAGAACTAACCCTCGCTTGTATTTTTCATGATCAACATAACCCAAATCACAAAGCTTTTTTACCATGTTGGTAACAGATGCTTGTCGCACATTAAGCGAATTGGCTATATCAACCACTCTCGCTTGGCCGGTCTCTTGGACCAACTCTAGAATGCGCTCTAAATAATCTTCAGCACTTTGACTCGGTACATCCACCACAAAGAAGAGAATTAAAAACTTAAATATTGCCAAGCACAAGGCTCGGTATTCATAAAAAACTAAAAGTGATATTTAACCTTTACGCCTAAACCAACCTTTGCGAGAAGGAGCCTCGACCTTCTTAGCCTCAATCGGCTTTGAAGCACTGGCCGATGTTGAACGCCTCAATTGACCTCGTAATAATTCACTGCGTGCAGCGGTAAGAGCCATTATAAACTGGTCATAAGTCTCAAACCTCTTAACAGGATCTTTATCCATGGATCGAACAATCACATTACTTGTCGACTCACTAATTGACTGCGCCACCTCATTAGGAGGGGTTAATGGAGTATTAAGATGTGCTAAAACAACATCGTCAATCTGAGGAGCTTCAAAAGGGGTTCTACCGGTTAGAGCATGATATAATGTTCCAGCTAAGCTATACATATCAGCTAAAAAAGTTTCTGGCTCTCTTCGAAGCTTTTCCGGAGCTATATAATATGGCGTGCCCCATATCTGCTCAGAATAATCAACACCTGCTTCAGACTTACACGCTAAACCAAAATCAATCAGCTTTGGTTCTCCTTCTGCATTAAACAGAATATTACCAGGTTTGATATCACGGTGAAGCAAGTCGTGCTTTAAGCCGCTATTTAGAGCGGATGCAATTTTCACACCAACATCAAGCACCAACAACTCAGGAACAACTTGCTGTTCATCAATCAGTTTATCCAAGCTACCAGAACTAGCTAACTCCATCACGAGGTAAAGCTGATCATTAAATTTTCCGAACTGATACAGGTTTATAATGTTGGTATGATTTAATTTCGCCACTGCCCTAGCCTCTGCATAAAATGACGCCAGTCCCTCTTCATCATCAGCCAATTCAGGTTGCATCAACTTAACCGCAACATCCCTCTGCAGAACTGTGTCAGTAGCCTTGTAAACAGTTCCCATTCCGCCAGAAGCAATCTTAGACTTAAGCTCGAAGTGCTCGAGCATCATGGGCATAATCAATTCAGCGTCACATTTAGGGCAATCAGTAGCCTCCAACGGCTTCAATTCGCCCGGAATAAAAACACTAGCCCCACACTTTGAGCATCCCACCATTTTTAATGGTTTACTCGGCGTTTCTTCTGCTTCAGAACTCACTGCTGGGAAACGTAGCACAATCGACCGCGGCCTTTCCAGTTTAGCATGCCATCAATTAAAAAGTCTTAAAATTACAAATGGGATTGAATTGACTCAGTCCTTGCCTTTGTTAATCTCCGCCCTCTTTTGCCGGACCCACGGCATTTCCAAGAAATAAAATAAAATTTATGGCAGCAAAGAAGGCTAACAAGTACGTCTACCACTTCGGCAAAAAAACCGATGGCAATGGTAAAATGAAAGAACTGCTCGGCGGCAAAGGGGCAAACCTCGCCGAGATGACCCGTATTGGCTTACCCGTGCCTCCTGGCTTTACAATAAGCACAGATGTTTGCACGCATTATTACGCAAATAAAAGAAGCTACCCTAAGGTTCTTCAATCTCAAATGGAGGAAGGTGTAAAGTTGATGGAGAAGCAACTTGGAAAGAAATTTGGTGATAAAAAGAACCCATTACTACTTTCTGTGCGTTCAGGGGCTCGTGAATCAATGCCGGGAATGATGGATACTATCTTAAATCTTGGGCTAAACGATGAAACTGTTGAAGCTTTAGCTGAATCTAGTGGTAACCCACGATTCGCATGGGACAGTTACAGAAGGTTTATTCAAATGTACGGCGATGTAGTCATGGGTGTACAGAAACTCCCTAATGAAGATGAAGAGCCTTTCGAAATAGTAATAGAACAAATTAAGAAGAAGCTCCTCGGAAACGCTCACGCAGAAGACACTGATCTTTCCGCTGATGACCTTAAAGTGCTCGTCGACGCATTTAAGAAACTTGTCAAAAAACGCACAGGGAAAGCGTTCCCGAATAATCCTTGGGATCAATTAAAAGGATCAGTAGGTGCTGTGTTTAGTTCATGGATGAACGATCGAGCAATTGTTTATCGCCGCAAATATAATATTCCCGCCGAATGGGGAACAGCCGTCAACGTTCAATCAATGGTATTTGGTAACAGCGGTGACACTTCAGGATCTGGCGTGGCATTTACCCGAGATCCAGCTACTGGCGAAAATCAGTTCTGGGGTGAGTTCATGATGAACGCACAAGGCGAGGATGTTGTAGCTGGAGTTCGCACTCCAAATCCAGTCGCTGACTTGAAGAAAGTTTTACCAAGTGCTCATAAAGAATTACTACGAATCTGTAAGGTTCTTGAGAAACACTTTCGAGATGTACAGGACTTTGAGTTCACCATTGAGGAAGAAAAAGTTTACATGCTTCAAACGCGTAACGGAAAACGCACTGGTTTAGCTGCTGTGCGCACCGCATGCGAAATGGTAAAAGAGAAGCTAATCACCTGGAAAGATGCAGTAAAACGAATTCCTGCGGATGATTTAGACCAACTTCTTGCACCTGTTTTTGACCAAAGCGCGGTTAAAAAAGTCAAAACCATCGCAAAGGGACTTCCAGCAGGCCCAGGCGCTGCTACTGGAAAAGTTTACTTTAATGCCGACAGAGCCGAAGCAGCAAAGAGCAAAGGCGAGGAAGTATTGTTAGTTCGCCTTGAAACTTCACCTGAAGATCTTCGAGGAATGATTGCTGCAAACGGCATACTTACAGCACGTGGAGGCGTAAGCTCTCATGCTGCACTTGTAGCACGTCAAATGGGCAAAATTTGTATCTGTGGAGCTGCAGATGTTCAGATTAATTACGCCAAGCGCTCAATGAAGATAGGGAACATGAATTTCAAAGAAGGCGACTATCTTTCTATTGATGGCACCTCAGGTGAAATTTATCCAGGTGAAGTCAAAACTGCTCCATCGGAAGTAATTCAAGGACTGCTAGAAAATAAGGCGACTGCGAAACGTAGTCGAACCTATAAAAACTTCACTCAAATTATGGGATGGTGCGCAAAGGCTTCTAAAATGCAGGTTCGCACCAATGCTGACACACCTGGCCAAGTGAAAAATGCGGTTGCATTTGGCGCAAGTGGTATCGGTTTATGCCGAACTGAACACATGTTTTTTGAAGGCAATCGAATTGATGCTGTTCGCCAAATGATACTCGCTGACAACGAAGGTGATCGACGAAAAGCACTTAAGAAACTATTGCCTTATCAACGCAAGGATTTTGAAGGAATATTCAAATCATTAAACGGACTACCTGGCACGATCCGCTTGCTTGATCCTCCACTTCATGAATTCTTACCTCATGACAGCAAGCAAATCAGTGACTTAGCAAAGAAACTTAAAGTAAAACCCGCTGAAATCAAAAAGAGGGTAGATGATCTACATGAATTCAACCCAATGTTAGGTCATCGAGGTTGCCGATTAGCAATCTCATACCCAGAAATTGCAGAAATGCAGGTCCGAGCAATATTTGAAGCTGCTGCAAACGTTCAGAAGAAAAAAATCAAAGTGAACCCAGAAATAATGGTTCCATTGGTTGGCTTTAAAAGAGAGCTCGAGCTGCAGGCAGAAATCATTCACAGAGTAGCTAAAGAAGTGTCGAAAGAAAAAGGCATTAAACTAAACTACCTTGTGGGCACAATGATTGAGGTGCCTAGAGGGGCCCTAACAGCCGATGAAATAGCTGAAACAGCTCAATTCTTTAGCTTTGGAACCAATGACTTAACACAAACTGCTCTTGGAATGAGCCGAGACGACTCTGGTTCATTTCTTCCGAATTACCAGGAGGAAGAAATCATCACAAACAACCCGTTTGCAGTAGTTGATCAAACTGGTGTAGGCCAGTTAATGGAAATTGCTGTCGCAAAGGGTCGCAGCACTCGCAAAAATATAAAACTAGGTATCTGTGGTGAGCACGGAGGTGAACCTAGCAGTGTTAAGTTCTGCCACAGTTTAGGCCTAAATTATGTGAGTTGCTCACCTTTCCGGGTGCCGGTTGCTCGACTAGCAGCAGCCCAAGCAGCCTTAGCTTAAAATATAAATCAAAAAAAGCCCTTTCAAAACGCTCGGTTTTCACCGGGCGTTTTTCTTTGCCCTTGACCAATAGAGTGTTGCAGCGAAACTTGTCCATGTGAGATTGTTTTTTACTTCATTATTTTTTGCTACTCTGGCGAGTTACGTTCAATCAGCAGAAATGGGGCGATCTGTTGTTCAAGTTTTAGTCTACAGTCAAACCCCCATCTGGGACGCTCCATGGAGAAACAATTCGGTGGGAGCTTCTAGTGGTTCAGGTTTTGTAATCAAAGGCAATCGAGTCATGACTAATGCTCACGTTGTCGGCTGGGCAAAACAGATAGTCCTACGCCGTTTTCAAGATCCACGGCCATGGTTAGCGCAAGTCGAACATATTTCCCATGAATGCGATCTAGCTATTCTGAAAGTAGAAAACCCAGATTTTTTTGATGGCCTCAATTCATTGGAGATTGGGGAACTTCCGAAAGTGCAATCTCCAGTAATAACGTGCGGATACCCAGCTGGAGGAGAACAAATTAGCTACACTCGAGGAGTTGTTTCTCGAATCGAAATGCAAAACTATGTCCATATTGGTAATAAGGCTTTTCTTTCAGTTCAGACCGATGCCGCTATAAACCCTGGGAATAGTGGTGGGCCTGTATTTCAAGGCGATAAAGTTGTAGGAGTTGCTTTCATGGGAATTCCCGGACTTGAAAACACAGGTTTCTTTATCCCTCCATCCGTTGTTAATCATTTCCTAATAGATATCGAAGACGGCAAATACGATGGATTCCCCAAGGCTGGTGTCCGCATTGTTTCCCTTCAAAACCCAGCATACAGAAAATACCTTGGACTTCCTCCTACAGGAGATGGAGCGCGTATAGACAGTCTGGCGGATTATACAGAAAAAGACGGCATACTTAAGGCAGACGATGTGATACTTGAAGTTGGTGGCCATCGAGTTGGAAGCGACGGAACAATTCTCCTAAAAGGAAATCGAGTTTATTGCACCGCCGCATTCCAAGAACCTCAAGATGGAGGAAAGCTTAAAATGAAAATCTGGCGTGACCGGACAGAAATAGAAGTATCCGTTCCAATGAAAGTGCGTAAGGAGGAAGAAAACACAGGAAACTTATACGACATTCCACCTAGATATTACGTTTATGCAGGTCTGGTCTTCACACCTTTAACTCTCGATTATGTTAAGACATTTGGCAGAAATTGGCGTAACGTTGCCAATCTAGAAATGGTTTATGAATTATACTACCGCAAAAACGAAAAACCAGAATCAGCCCGCAAAGAACCAGTAGTTCTCGCTGCCACACTCGCCCACCCCGTCAATGCCGACATAAGATTAGCTAGCCGAGCCATGATCGATAAAATTAATGGAAAGCGCATCGAGTCTCTTGAGGACTTAATTGAAGCCTTCGAAAACAATGATAAAAAACAACACCTTATTAAATTTGGATCAGGAACAATTGAATCTTTAGACACCGAAAAAGCAAATCAAGCTCACAAGTCCATCCTAGAAACCTACAGTATCCCGTCAGACCGAAGATTATGAAAATCACCAAAAACATATTCGCTGTACTTGCATTAATAACCGCCAATCAGGCATATAGCCAACAGTCAGCTACAGTTAGTACTGATTGGCAAAAGAGCATTGTCCTACTAGACGTCACTAGGAATAATCATAACTTCCGTGTTCCTTGGGACAAACGAGCCCAGTCTGTTTCCAAATTCGGGTTGGTACTTGAAGGTCGAGAGCTTATTACGACTGCGACAGGCCTCGCAAATCACACTCTTATCAGAATACAAAAGGGAGGCAGAGGCAAATGGACAAACGGGAAAGTGCTCTGGATAGATTACCAAGCCAATCTCGCTATCCTAGGGGTAGAGAACGATGATTTCTGGAATGATTTGATTCCTGCTAAATTTGCTAACGCCAAAGGATTAAAAGAAAACCTTCAAGTTATTCGCTGGCGCGGTGGTAACATTGAAAAACGTGCAGCAGAATTTAGCAGATTCACAGTCGCTGATGCTAATTTCAATCAAGCACCTAGAATTGAGCTTAAAGCAAGTTCCGAAATTGAGGGAGCCGGTCAAGCTGAGCTTATGGTTTCTGGAGATTTAGTAGTTGGGTTAGTTGCTAGTAAAATTAGTGGCACTTGCTCTGTTATACCTGCCCCGTTTATTACTGATGTAATAAACCTTAGAAGAAAGAATAATTACAAAGGGCTTGGTTACTTCGACTTCATATGGCAACCGGCCTCTAATCCTGCGGTCACGGACTATTTCAAGCTAGAAGGCGAACCTCGTGGAGTACTTGTAATCAAACCTGGGGAAAAAACACCACTTAAACTTCACGATATAATTCTCGAAGTAGATGGTTTCCCTATAGATATACAAGGTGACTACCTAGACCCCAACTTCGGCCATGTAATCATGGAATACTTGGCTTGTCGTAATAAATGGGCTGGAGACAATGTGAATTTTAAAATCTGGCGTAATGGAAGTATTAAGGAAATAAATTTCAAACTGCCAAAAGCTGATTTCTCCGACAACCTCGTTACAGACCGGCCAAATGATGTAGAACCCACTTATCTAATAGTAGGAGGCCTTGTTTTCGTTCCTCTCTCAGCTGAATTCCTAAGCAGCTGGGGTGGAGATTGGCAACGAAGCGCCCCCTTCCGCCTCGTCTTCTATAACAGTCAAAAAGCAAAGAAAGACCAAAAATCACTTGTAGTTCTTTCATTAGTTTTACCTGATTTTTATAACATCGGATACCAACAACGATCTTCTCAGAATATTGTTATTGAAAAAGCCAACGGTAAAATGATTGCCTCACTGGAAGACTTAGCCTCAGCAGTGCAATCCCCAAAAGATGGTTTTCATATTTTCGAGTTTAAAAAAGGCAGTACACTGAAAAAAATTGTCTTAGATGCTGAAAAACTTAATGAAGCAAATCAAAGAATTGCTAAGCGTTACGGAATCCCCAATCTACAGAAACTAAAATAAAATACCGGATCTGCCTTTATTTAACTAAATCAAAACAAATTCTGATATTAGTACCGGCAATCCTCATCCATGAATTGATAAAATATGCAATTTGTTGTGAATAACACACAACAGGCGCGTGAAACTCACGCTGATTAAGTTAGTTTTTTGTTCGAATATAATTAATTTATTCTATTTGTAAGGCATTTTGACACTTGGCCTGTTGAATGCTACTGATTCTGGCATGAGTTGCTGGCTACAAAGAATTACAAAGACAACCCTGTTAGCAGTATTAGCTAAAGGGACTTGCTCAGTTCTGGCCGAAAGCGATGCTCCTTTCATTTTTGCAACTGAGATTAAAGGTGACGAGGTTGTTGTAAATACTCATGTTCCGGCAGGATATCAAAGTGCCGTTTTAGAGATTAGCAATGACGTCTCTAGAGGATGGCAGCCAATAGTCACAGGTGAAATGGTTGGGGAAGAAGGAATTGTTACATTTCGTTTTCCCGACAACGAGCCTGCTGGATTCATGCGAGTGAGAGCTAGCTACACAAACGAACTCCCACCCGCTCCATACAATGGGGCCGAACATTTCACAGTTGATCCCGGTTTTTATATTTTCCCTGAATTCGAAGATTCTAATGTCCCCCCTTTTGGTTTGAATCCAGTATGGAGCTTAAATCAGGCTAAGAAAATTGGTCACTTACTTAATCGTATAGGCTATGGCCCTCAACTTAACGATGTAACTCAAATAGAAAAAATGGGTATTGGACCATACATTGAATCCCAATTAAACACAGTAAAAGCCCCATGGCAAAACAACGAAAAACTTCAGCAAAAAGAATCGACATTATTTTATGATTACCAACCAACTGAAGATAAAATATTTGTGGAAGAGGGAGAAAACTGGAGATATTTTAAAGGAATAAAGGAACCTCCAAGAAACTGGAAGACATCTAGTTTCAACGATAGCGAGTGGGAAGTCGGTCAATCAGGTTTTGGCTATGGCGATAATGATGATCGCACAAAACTAAGCGATATGCGCTTCTACGAAGAAACTCCCAATGACCCAGGCCAACCGGGATATCTGAGCCTATATATCCGCCGCACGTTTCAAATGAGGAATGTTGAGGATATAGAGAAATTGATACTACGTGTAGATTATGATGATGGCTTTGTAGCATACCTTAACGGGAAAGAAGTAACTCGTGCTAATATTGAAGGATTCCCAAAATATAACACCAAAGCCAAAAAGGGGCACGAAGCAGGAAGTCCTATAGATTTCGATATTTCAGATAATCTGAATCTGCTTAAAAACGGGGAAAACTTACTGGCACTACAAATTCATAACGACAAAATCACTAGTAATGACCTAACCATTATTCCTGAATTAGTAAAACAGTCCAAACTAGACATCCCTACAGTTAAAAGGATAAAGGATATAAAGGCCCTACAGCAATTGATACATTTAAGGGGAATATATTCACGCCGCCAACTACAGGCTGTTCTCGGTGAGTTTTGGGAAAACCACTTCACAACTGACTACGACAAACTCGTCGAACATCTTGAGGAATTGGAAAACTCTGACGGAGAAGAAGCAATGGGTGAAGATCAAGCGGAACAGGAAGCAGCTCAGATGGAATATCAAGAGTATGAATTCTTCCATCAAAACGCCTTAGGCAATTTTGGCGATCTACTACTTTACAGTGCCGCTAGCCCTTCAATGCTAATTTACCTTGATAATGTTGTTAACGAAAAAAAGGAACCAAACGAAAACTATGCCCGAGAGATTTTAGAACTATTCGGGTTCGGCGTGGATAATAGATATGACCAGCTAGATATTGAAGAATTGTCCAAGGCCTTTACAGGATGGAATATTCGAAAAGCATGGCCAAACGATGTGAAAGACTTCCCACAATTAGCGCGAGAACCGTTTACTGAAGTTAGCGCACAATATGAAGAAGAAAACAAATTTAACACCGGCAGAACATGGCGTTATTTCAAAGGAAAACAGGAGCCGTCCGGCAAGAAAGTAGGTAATGATATTATTCCCACGCTTGATTGGACCAACATAAATTTTAATGATTCTAAATGGGCTAGAGGGATCGTCAGTATCGGCTATGGGGATAACGACGATAAGACCATAATTAACGACATGCGGAATAAGTATATGTCATTGTACCTGAGGCACTCATTCACAATTAGCGACCCCCATGAAATGGAGAACCTGATGCTCCATGTTGAATATGACGATGGATTCGTTGTGTATTTAAACGGCAAGGAAATAGGAAGAAGCGACACAATGAACTTCACTGGCTTCCCTCCTCCATTCGACGCTGAAGCAAATGCTGGTCATGAAGCTACAGACAAACCCATGATCATAAATCTTAAGGATCACTTTGGGCTGCTTAACCTCAATGAGGCTAAAAACGTTCTAGCCATACAGGTGCACAACGCAACCAAGAACAGCTCTGATCTAACTATAAATCCAAGATTAATAGAACGAAAGACTTCAGCAGGTAGTATTGAGAATGGTGACCCAAACGGAGTGTGGACATTTAGATTCAATCCAGATCAACATCACCTTGGCGTAAAAACTTTCTTTAAAGAGACAAAATACGAACACCGCGTGCAATCCAATCAGCGAGGCATTACAGGAGTACAAGACGCTATTAGCGTTATAGACAAAATGGTGGAGCATCCGTCAACTAGTGAATTTATATGCATAAAACTGGTTAACCGTTTTGTATCTGATGGTATCACCCTAGAGACTTACCATCAACGAACAGCTCCGCATGAACTCCTTGAATTGATGGATGACGCTATTACTACATGGAACTCTAGTAAACCTGCAGGGAATATTGCTAAAGTTATGCGTACCATTCTAGATCCAGCCAAACAACAAAATGCTTTCTGGCAGGACATTGGCTATCGTGAAAAAATTAAAACACCAATTGAATTTATAAACAGTTCCATAAGAGCCTTAAACGCTGAAGTCTCTGGAGATGATCTCCCTGATTATAATTCCAAACTAGGTATGGAGCTGTTTGTTCGTGATGACCCGGATGGTTACTCTGAAATCGGGACCGATTGGATGGATACATCAACTCTTCTTGAACGGATGACATTTGCACAGATCATAGCAGAAAATGCCGACAACGACGTGAAATGGGATGCGGAAGCCTTATTCGCAGAGAAAGGTCCAGACACAAAAATTCGATACCTCGTACCCAAGAACGCAAGTCTCGGCACGAAATGGACTCAAGTAGATTTTAATGACGCTAAATGGAGCTCCGTCGGCACTAGTGTGGGATATGACAACAACTCCGATTTTCTCGACTTTATTGATCTGGATTTAAAAGCAGAAATGTACCAGAAGCAAACAAGTGTTTACGTTCGACTTCCATTCCTAATTGAAGACCCAATGCAGTTTGAATATTTACGCTTAAAAATGCGCTATGACGATGGATTTGTTGCCTATTTAAACGGAGTCAAAGTAGCCTCTGCCAATGCCCCTACCCAACTTAAATGGAACTCCAAGGCAACTGACGGCCATCCAGATTCTGAAGGCAAAGAACTTAAGGTTTTTTCACTATCGAAACATATCAAACACTTGCGAAAAGGCAGAAATGTTCTAGCGATACACGGTATGAATAATACTCAAACAAGTTCTGACCTGCTGATACAACCTCAATTACGAGGTGGGCTTGGAGGAGGAGAAGCTGTTGTAAATTATTTCGATCGACTCCTTTTCCAAAATTCGCTTAACCAAACACAAAAAAATATTCTGTTAAAATTTGTAAATACAAATATAGCTGAAAGGCCTAAGACCCTTGATCCAGCATCAGAAGATTACACACAAAAAGTACAAGAACTGGTCGGCCTCATTTTATCGATGCCACAATGGCAGTTCCAATAAACAAAAAACATGAACCTACAAAGAAGAGATTTCCTTAAGACCAGCGGGCTAGCTGGAGGAGCAATTGGGTTAAATCTGCTCAGTGCCTTAGGCCTTCCAACCAATCTTATGGGCGATGGGCATTCAGACAAAAAAAAGATGCTCTTCATTTTTCAAAGAGGAGGCAACGACGGAATAAACACGGTTATCCCAAGAGGAGACACAGAGTACAACACCACTAATCGCCCCACCCTATTTCTTAAAGATAATCAGGCGCTTGACCTTGGAAATGGATTCGCACAGCTCCACCCAGGTCTTGAGCCAATGATGGAAATTTTCAACAGCCAAAAACTAAACGGTAAAGATGGACCTGGGAATCTAGCGGTTATTCATAGAGTCGGGTATTCAGGCCAATCAAGATCTCACTTCAATAGCCAGCATTATTGGCAAAACGCCGACCCTGGAAACAAAAAGCTTAACGAAGGCATGTTCTACCGGCAGATCATGAACACCGTTGATCTAACAACTGTTGACAATGCATTCCCAGCTGCAAGTCTTTCCGGATCACAAATGGTCGCTCTCCGCGGCGCTAAACCTCTTCCAAATTTCCGCAAAGCTTCTGAGTTCGCCTTCAAAGGCAGCTCCGCAAAAAATCGAAAATTCCTTGGGCGACTGCCAGACATAGACCCCAGATTCCCTCTAGGCTCAGGCGTTCTAGGAATGTATGGAGGCCCTGCTAATTTACCGAGAAAGCCGTACCGTAAAATCGTACATCGAACAGGTGAATTGCTTGGAGCTACAATTCAAACACTCCAAGATGCGACAAGAAAAGCATACACCCCTTCCAATGGCGCAGAGTATCCAGGAGGCACATTTGGACAACGACTTCAAGAGGCTGCAATGCTATTTAAACGCACCAATGCAAGAATCATGGGATTAAACATAGGCGGCTGGGACACCCACGTGAGACAGGGCCAACTATACGGAAAGCACACACAACTTCTAGGAGACGTTGCCAATGCCTTCCAGGCATTTTATCGCGACATGCAAGATCAATGGGAGGATGTTCTTATCGTCACCATGACTGAATTCGGTCGAACTTCAAAAGAAAACGGTAGCCGCGGAACTGATCATGCAGAGGCTGCCGCTATGTTTGTTGCTGGAGGAGGAGTCAAAGGTGGGGTCTATAATTGTGATCGTAATAGCTGGAAGAATGGTGACATGTTCAGCACAAAGGGCCGTTATTTATCTCGCAAATCAGACTTTCGTTCTGTCTTTGGAGAAATTTTCACAGATCACTTTGGCAATTCTCAAAATCAATTAAATCAGGTTATCCCCACATACTCTGAAGCAAAAAATAAGAATCCTAATGACTTTAAAAAAATTGGGTTCATTTCCTGATTAATCAGAATTAATTGCGCGCCAACTAAAAAAACAAAGGCCCGGCAGGAGTTATCCAGCTGGGCCTTTTTTCAGGAGAAACTGAGCTTACTTTCAATATCAGAAAGCCATTTGAAAACGAGTAGCAAAGACGTCACCATCCTCCCCATTTTCCAAATCAGCATTTGTGTAGTTAAACAATGCACGGAAATTTTTGTTTAAATACCAGACTATGCCGACCGTAAAGGAGTCAACTTCATCACCATTAGTTAAGTCAGTATAATCCAAGTTTGACAAACGCAATGTAGCTTCCCATGCACCTAGACCTCCATTATCAAGGAACTTTGAACTTGGTGACACCCCCCTAAATGCACCCGCTGAAGAATCATAAGAACGGGTCTCACCTGTTAAGATATAGCTTGCTTGTACATAGTAACCATCAAGAGCCCCTCCGGCTACCGCATCAATGTCAGCCTCGGCCCACTCGGACTTAAGTGTAAAAGACCCAAGCATTAATGCTGCTTCAAGTCCAATCAAACTAGTATCATTAACATTACTAATCTTGTGTTTAGTGCTGGGAGCCATGGAGTGGTCGCTTGAAAATTTATAGGTAGCGATTTCGTCATCCCTGTGACTGTAAGCTACCCCTAAGTGTATCAATTGAGAACCGTCTTCTTTTTTCATTGGCAAACCGGTCAAGCGAGCAGTTGCGGCATAACCATCCCCTTCGTAGTTACCCCACTTATCGTCATTCCCTCTAAATAAACCAACAGCTCCTGTAATGCGTTGGTCAGCATAATTGTTATAAATCATTAAACCTGCACTCCGACTAGGGACAAGGCTATTAAGATTAGCCCTCTCAATAACTGGAATATCATTACTGCTGGCATGTTCTTCAAGGCTGAATGGCTCTTTAAATTGACCAACACGTAAATTACCAATAACTGGTAATCCTTTGATGCCAAAATTTACATCTTTAAAAGCAGCATCTCCGTTAGCAAATTCATACTGCATCTTGAAATCATAGCGTTCTTGAATCTGACCAGACACATATAAACGAGCCCTACGGAACGTATCCCCATCAGATGTATAGTCGTCATCCGAACTAAAGGCGTTATCCCAATGGATGCGACCTCCAACTCGTAACTTGTTTTTTCCATCAGCAGTTTCTAATCGAAGACTGTCTTTCCATGTTAATTTAATCTCATTTTCATCTGCCTTAACAGAAACACAAAAAGTTGTTGCAACTGCAATAGCAATTGTTGTTTTTTGCTTAAAAATAGATGGGGATAATTTCATTTTCTATATTTATTATAATAGTTATGTTCTAAAATTCGAATTATTACTTACAGAAAAAAAAGGTATATAACTAATTTTTTGATACATTAAAGAGAAATAATGTAACAATTGTGTCACGACTTAAAAATTGAAATGTCACAAATCTGTAACATTAATAACTTTTTATAGACAGGACAAAAAAGGTCGTCATATTTCGAATCAGACAGGTTTAAATCTTTAACTTAATGAGCGATAAAACACAGTTAGAAATCCATCTGCAGCAGGACATAGACATAATAAAGTCCAAAATTAGAGAGATGGGATCCCTTGCTGAAACCGCACTTAATAATAGCCTTTCCGCTTTTGTAAACAAAAACGGACAGCTAGCATACTCAGTAATACTTTTAGATCGAAAAATAGATGAACTGGAAAAAGAAATCGATCGTCTTTGTCTTGAATTCCTCATCCGCCAACACCCTGCAGCTAGCTTACTTAGGTTTGTTTACGCATCAATCAAAGTAAATCTTGAGCTCGAACGAATAGGTGACTATGCCGAAAGCGTTGCACGACGCAGCCTAGTAGTTAACTCACTGAAAATTGATATAGATGTTTCGCAATTCGAGACAATAAACAAAGCCTCCGTATCGATGCTAAATAATTCGATACAAGCCTTTATAAATCAGGATAAAGATTTAGCCGCAACCACAATGCTCGAACAAAGAGAAGTTAGCCGACTTCGGGATAAAATCAATGATGACCTGTTTGTTTTAGCATCTAGCAATAAAATCCCTTTAACCGCATTAACCCCACTTCAGACTATAGCTCGCAGACTGGAAAGGGTTGCAGATCAATCCAAGAACATCTGTGAAGAAACACTTTACATGTGTACCGGAGAAAACATTAAGCACCTTAAAACAAAAACCTTTAAGGTATTATTTGTTGATGACGACAATGCCAATACAAGCCAAATTGCTGAAACTATTGGTAATTCTCTCAACCTAGAGAACTTCGTTTTTAGCAGTGCCGGAATTACTTCTGGAAATATTTCAGGCAACACGATTGGACTTCTTAAAGACAAGGGCCACGACCCAATGAACAACATATCAAAGTCAGTAGAGAACATTCCGAATCTTAATAATTATCAGGTAATTATTGCACTCAGCGAAGCCGGTCAAAAAGCCCACCCCACACCTCCTACCAAAACTATCAATATCCACTGGGAGCTTGATAAAATCGTTGAGGATTCTAATGCAATATATGATTTTTTAGAAAAGAACATAAAAGATCTAGTCCAAGCAATTCTGGGCGAAAAATCCGAAATATTTTAGTACTAACACACAACAATGAAAATCAGATATAGAACAAGCGGAGCAATCCTATTATCAGCAGCTATAATTCTTCTGCCTGGATGCGGTAAAAAAGCATCAAATGGTGACCAAGGCTTAGGAACTAGCAATGCAACTGAAATTCAAAATGCGGGCTCTGATACAATGGTAAATCTCGCTTTAGCTTGGGCTGAAGAATACAAAAAGTTAAAACCAAATATCAACGTAGCTGTTGCTGGAGGAGGATCCGGAACAGGAATTGCTGCATTAATTAACGGGACAACTGATATCGTAAATTCTAGTCGATCCATGAAAAGAACAGAGATCTCGAAATCAAAAAACACACATAACCAAATCCCAAAACAACATATTATGGGATTAGACGCTCTAGCAGTTTACGTACATGTTGATAACCCTTTAGAAGAAATAACCATCGAACAAATCGGCATGATTTATGCCGAGGATGGCAATATTACTAAATGGTCGCAATTAGGCATTACCCCCCCTGGAGGGAATGATGAAATAATCCGTATAAGTCGCCAATCAAACTCTGGAACCTATGTTTACTTTAAGGAAACGGTTATCCCGGAAGGTAAAGAGTTTAAACTAGGCACACGCGATCTTCATGGGTCTAAAGACGTTGTAGAACTAATAGGAACCACACCTAGTGCGATTGGTTATAGCGGCATGGGTTACGCCACGAGCCATGTCAAAATGCTTAAGGTTGCTAATAAAAAAGGAGACCCAGCATATGGCCCAAGTCTACAGAATGCCATGGACAAGAAATATCCAATTTCGCGCCCACTTTATATGTATACAGTTGGTGAGCCCACTGGACATATTAAATCTTACATTGATTGGTGTCTTTCTGATGCCGGTCAAAAGATTGTGGTGGATAGTGGATATATACCCGCACCATAAAGCAATTCGAAGACTACTGACTTAATATAATGCTGCACCGATCCAAAGGAAAAGCGCTGCGCGAAGCTTTAATTGAATGGTTGATACGCATCTGCGGAATCAGTGCAGTCATTTTTGTTTTTGCAATATTCTTTTTTGTATTCTGGGAAGGTAAAGGATTAATATTTAATAATAAGGTAAATATTAATACCGCTTCAATTGAAGCAATAACAAAAGTTGAAGGAATTGATGAATCTTTAGCCAGTAAAATTGTATCAACTCGATCAGAAATAAAACTGGAAAAAAGACTGACAACAGAATGGTTGCTAAAGGAGGACCTACTTGATGAAGACACATTTGTGCTGATCGAGCCATTCATTAAAGCAAAAGAATTTAGTTTCTGGAAATTCCTCACTACACAGGAATGGTACCCCGCATCAGAAAGCAACCCTCGTTACGGAGTATTTGCCCTGATCGCTGGTACATTTAGCGTCACACTTCTTTCAATGCTAATCTCTGTGCCTTTCGGACTAGGCTCGGCATTATTCATCTCGGAATTTTGTTCCCCAAAACTAAAAGAAACACTTAAGATAATCATCGAACTTTTAGCCGCAATCCCATCGGTAGTTTGGGGCTTTATAGGCCTGACCATAATGAACCAACTCATAATGAGTATATTCGGTGCACAAATTGGAATAAACGTTTTAAACGGTGCTATTATTTTAGCTTTAATGAGCGTCCCTATAATAGTTTCAATTGGAGAAGATGCATTACAAGCAGTTCCTGATTCATATCGAGAAGCTGCTATTGGACTAGGAGTAACTCGCTGGCAAATGGTCTATAAGGTGCTAATTCCAGCTGCTAAAAACGGACTACTGGCCGCTGTTTTACTTGGAATCGGAAGAGCAATAGGGGAAACAATGGCAGTACTAATGGCAACCGGCCACGCTGTTAACAATCCTTTCGACGGAGATTTCCCATTTCTTCATGCTTTAGAATCAGTCAAAACCCTGACAGCTACTATTGCAGCCGAGCTTGGCGAAACAGCTAGGGGATCAGATCACTATCAAGTCCTCTTCATTGTTGGCATACTTCTCTTCAGTATAACATTCCTAGTAAACCTAACTGCAGATTTAGTAGTTAAAGGAATAAAAAACAAATGAGTGAAAACGAAATAAACTCAAAACGATTTACTAAGACGTCTTTAGTTTTAAAAAAAGAATTTAACGAGAAGCTTGCTAAAGGTATATTCTTCTCAATGACACTGGCAATGATCGTGCCGCTGTTATTGATTGTTAGCTTTCTTATCTATAAAGCTTGGCCGTCTTTATCATTTAGCTTTATTTTCGACATGCCAAAAAACGGCATGAAGGAAGGAGGAATCTGGCCAGCATTTCTCGGAACACTATATCTTGTGATTATTTCACTTATAATCGCAGCCCCAGTAGGCGTCATGGCAGCGATATACCTAAACGAATATGCAAAAGACAACTGGCTAACACGAACGATAAATTTAGCGGTCATCAACCTAGCTGGCGTTCCAAGTATTGTTCACGCTCTTTTTGGACTGGGTGCATTTGTTCTATTCGCCGGAATGGGAACTTCTGTAATTGCGGCCTCACTGACACTAGCTGTGATGACACTCCCTGTAATTATCGCAAGCACTAAGGAAGCCCTATCAGCAGTCCCTATGACATTTCGGCAAGCATCATGGAACATGGGCGTAAGCCGATGGCAAACCATACAACGAATTGTCCTACCAAATTCTATCAGCGGAATTCTGACAGGAATCATACTTCAAGTTTCCCGTGCCGCAGGCGAAACAGCTCCAATAATGTTCACAGGAGCGGTTGTCTTTGTCCCTATAGCAGGAGATGAAGTCCTCGCCTATGGACTAATGGACAAATGCATGGCATTAGCAATGCACCTTTATACCATATCAACTCAAATTCCGAACGTACCAGAATCGCTTCAATTCGCCATCGCAGTAGCACTCCTAGGAGTTGTGTTATTGGTTAATGCTTTATCAATTGGATTACGGGTTTACTTACGAACACACAGAAAATGGTAGAATCAACTGCTAAGCTGAAAATTGAGGATTTGAAGATTTCCTACGGCGACAAGCAGGTCGTCCACGGAATTTCTTTTGAAATACCTCGCAATGAAATATTCGGCGTCATTGGGCCAGCGCAATCCGGAAAAACGTCCATGCTAAAAGTAATTAATCGCACTATCGATTTCACGGCAAACGCGCATGTCAGCGGCAATGTTAAAATTGATGGCGAAGATGTCTTTAAAGTAAAGGATGTGTACGGGTACCGGAGGCGCATAGGAATGGTTGCCCCACTTCCGGTTGGGCTACCTTTAACAATCTATGACAACGTGGCTTTTGCACCACGTAGTTTTGGCCTGACAGATAAGGATCAGCTTGATGCCCTTGTGCAACGCTGTCTGGAACAAGCAGCTCTCTGGGATGAAGTTAAAGATCGTTTAGGATCGCTAGGGACAAAATTATCTGGAGGCCAACAGCAACGACTTACTATTGCTAGAGCATTATCACACCAGCCTGAGGTACTGTGCCTAGATGAGTTTTCTATTGCAATCGACCCGGTAACAACAATGAAAATCGAGGACGTATTAAAAGAGCTTAGTAGCGAGATGACCATTATTCTTGTGACAAACTTGGTGCAACAAGCAAGACGACTTGCCAAAAACACAATGTTCCTATTAAACGGCGAACTAATAGAGGAAGGTGCAACTGATCATATTTTTTCAGGCAAAGCCTCTAATCCCAAAACCAATGAATTTGTATCTGGAGCATTTGGCTGATAAATGAGCGCAGAAAACCCATACGCAATCACCACAAAGAATCTTGATCTTTGGTACGGAGAATTTCAGGCTCTTGAAAAAGTCAGCCTAAATATTAAAGATGGAATTATTACCGGATTAATAGGACCAAGTGGATGCGGCAAAACAACATTTTTACGTTGCCTAAACCGTGTAAATGAACGCTATGGCAATGTAAGAACCGAGGGTACTATTAACCTACTAGGCAAGAACATATACGACCCCGATGTTTCATTAATTGAATTACGAAAGTCGGTTGGCATGGTCTTCCAGAGACCAAATCCATTACCAATCTCAGTTTATGATAATATTGTTTTCGGACTAAGAGTTCACTCACCAAGAAGCGAATTAAAACGCTCAATTCTTGACGACGCTGTCGAACAATCTTTAAGAGAAGTCATGCTATGGGATGACCTCAAGGATAACCTTAAAGAAAAGGCAACCGATTTACAACTAGAGCAACAACAAAAACTATGCATCGCCCGTCTGCTACCCCTAAAGCCTGAGATCATCTTAATGGACGAACCTTGTTCTGCGCTGGATGTTGGAGCCACTACAGCAGTTGAAGAACTAATGCTTACACTTGCTGGAAAATATACTATTGTGATTGTCACTCATAACATGGCTCAAGCTAGACGAATAAGTCATGAATGTATATTTATGCTCCTTGGCGAAATAGTTGAACACGACCGTACTGAAAAAATATTTTTAAATCCTACCAACCAAAAAACGAGTGACTATATCGAAGGAAGATACGGCTAATAATCAACTTAACCACGTCTACCACACTTAACTTCCTCAATCTATCAATAATATAGGCGAACTATGCACGTAAGCATGGCGTTACCGACATTAATAACGAATAATAATTTATATGAATTATAAAAAAATATTACTCGCTGAATTTATTGGCACATTCATTCTTGTTTTCGCTGCTACCGGAGCAATTGTTTTTGACTCTATTTCTAATGGAGCCATTACTCATATGGGCATATCCTTGATATTTGGTGTGGTTGTTATGGTTGTTTTTTATGCTATTGGAGACATTTCAGGTGCACATATCAATCCTGCGGTAACTATCGGACTGGCTATTTGCGGAGAATTTCCATTTAGACGTATCGTACCTTATATAATATCTCAATGTCTTGGAGCATCGGCAGCAAGTTTTACATTGTTAGTGCTTTTTGGAAATCATGGACAAATGGGGGCGACAATACCTATCGAAATTGATGGTCAAAGGCTGACCTACGAATGCTTAATTCTTGAATCAATTTTAACTTTTATTCTGATGTTCGTTATTTTGAATGTTGCTGTTAATTCGCCGAATAAAAAAACAGTTGCTGGCTTAATTATAGGAGGAATCATTGCAGTTGAAGCTGGTTTCGCCGGACCGATAAGTGGGGCTTCAATGAATCCAGCAAGATCTTTAGGCCCTGCAATTGCTAGTGGCAACTTTACAGATTTTTGGGTTTATATTGTTGGTACAATTTCAGGCGCGGCACTTGCAGTGCCTGTCTGGAAATACATTAGCCCTAATAAAAGACAATCAGGAAGACCTAATCGAAACAGACAAAGAAACAGAGCTCCGCAAAAGCAACAAAGACAAAAATACCAACAATGGAAGAAGAGAGCACCAAACCAACAGTCCTGATTCTTTGCACTGGCAACTCATGCCGCAGCCAAATGGCTGAAGGAATTCTAAAGTCAGTTGCAGGAGAAACCCTTAATGTCCAAAGTGCCGGTTCGAACCCTGCAGGATATGTGCATCCGCTTGCCATTAAAGCATTAGGAGAAATAGGAATAGACATTGCTTCAAATACATCTAAACACATGAATGAGTTTCTTAAACAAAACGTAGAAACTGTTATAACTGTGTGTGGCAAAGCCGATCAAGAATGTCCTGTTTATCCGGGCCAAGTTAATCGCTTCCATTGGCCTTTTTTCGACCCTGCAAAAGCAGAAGGAAGTGACGAAGATATCTATGCAAAGTTTCAAGCTGCGCGGGATGAAATCCAAAAGGTTTTCACGCATTACGGAGAAGAAAGAATCCGGCTGATAGAATTCTAATCTGAAGAATCAACCCCAGCATCTACTGACCGAAAAAAACGTCCTTTACTTGTCACTACTTGCTTAGGAGAAACTAGATCAATGTAAGAACTACTTCTCGTGTTATCCAATTCAACACCAGCGTAATAAAGCGCTGAAACTACAGCTGTTGAACAAATGTAGCCTCCACCAATGTCGTCCTTAGTTCTAGGCTTTAGATTTGCATTACGGATTCCAACGGCGCTTAAATT
>NYWG01000007.1 GCA_002684915.1 Verrucomicrobiales bacterium | reverse complement strand
CTATTATACACTATTTTCTTTTGAATGCAAACAAAAAAGTGCATTTTTAAATCTAACAAAAACAAGGCTTTACGTTTTTTTTACAAATTTTTATAAACATACTCTAGAGCTCGATCAGCTTCTTTATCTAGAGGACGATTCTTATACCAATTACCAGTGTCAGTATCAAACTGTCGACACAGTTGGCTAATCTCGTCAGCCGTGATAGCATATTTTTTCTCAACAGCATGACCAGCTATAGCTACCATAATTTGATACATCTTATGATACCAGCCAGTTTTTGAGATAGTGCGGTATTCTGTAGCTAGACGCTTAGGCCAGAATGGACAATCATGATACGAAGACCAGTTGTAGTCAGCATCCAATTTGTTCTTACGATATTCTACAATCTGCTCTTGCATTGCAGCAGGTAATCTATCAAAGAAACTATTAAGATTAGTTTTCTCTGGCATTGGATGCTTAAACATTAACTCGTCTGGGTCAATAAAAGAACCGTCAACACTAAAAATAAAATTGCTAGCGTTAGCATATTCTCCAGGAACGTAATACATCCGAGATAGATCTTTAGTCTGTCTGTCTCCGAGGTCGCCGAGCTCAACCTGTAGTGCATACCAGAAATTTCTGATGTTCTCATTTGCAACAGGTTTCGTAAGTGGGAAGACAAGACGAAACTTTGGCGTAGCTTCACTGCTGCTAGCAGTACTGTAACACACGAACCTATAATCAGGAAATTTTCGTATGAGGTCATTAGATAGTTCTCCTTCAAATTCATAGTCATCAACGTCAACACAACACCAGTTACACCATTCAACTACATTATCATTTGCACGTGTAGTGTCAGGCTTGTATGTTGCTGGTGACATGAGTGGAGCATCTTTCTTGCTTTTCCGTGGTTCTTTGGATAGCTTATACAAGACGCGTTCAAACGCGTTGAAGTCGTGTAGATCAACGCGTTTGTCAGTTTTATTATCAAAGATGCTGTCAAACAGCGTCAGTGAGATTACCGGTGTTGTCATAATGTTCAGGTGCTTTCCAACCAGCTGGTTTCACGAGATCAGGCAGGCCTAGCGGATTTGGACGTGATTCTTTTACGCCAACTTCCTTAGCCATATTAGCTGCGTGTACACGATTCCATGCTTCATGTGCATCTACACCGAATGCATCCATTGTACCAATTGCAACCACACACAAATCAATCAAGCCATCTACAATTTCTGGAGCATTGCGATCATATATCGCTGCAGCTCGTGTTTCATTAAGTTCTTCTTCAAGAAATTGAAGACGAAACTCGAGAAACTTTTGCATCATCTCGACATTATCTTTGTTAGCTTCAACCCAATCATGCACACCGTACTTGGCATGCATATCATTAATATCTTTTACCCAATTTGTCATAGTATTATTATACTCCATTTTATCTGATTTGTACACCATTTTATGCAAAGAATTCATCGAGGCTTGCCACTGGCTCAGGCGTCCAGCCAACCGCTTCGAGGATTGGCGTTAGAGGTTCGAGGAATGTTTTGTTAAATTGTTTGTCATAGTCGACATAGTTATTTAGCTTGAATTCTTGAGGCAGTACATCTGGAAAAGCGATAACATTTTCTTGCATGATGTTAGGAACTTTCATGTAAGTGAAAAATATACGAGAACCATTTGTCACTACTTCATATTTGCGGCTAAGTTTATTGTCTTTGATTAATTTATTGTAGAGCAAAGAACCACGTACATGAATAGGTGTACCTTTCTTATACACGGTTTTTCTGTCGCTGTAATCTCTGATGTTAGATACTGAACGAGGGAACGCAACCTTTTCCGGTGAAAGAGACTTGAACTCTTCTTTAAACTTGCGGATAAAGTTTTGTGTATCTGTCTCGGTGCCAGAGATAATCACATTGAATATTTCTTTGAACTTATCGCGACATACTTCAGGCGTTGAAGACTTGATAGCCTCAATACCCATGATCTTAAGTTTTGGCTGTGCGTACTGTACACCTTCAGAGTTATGTACATTGAGAATATAACGCTTCTTGGCTGTCCATATACCACGATTGGCGATAACCTCCCTACCCATTTCCATACGCTGTTTGTGACAATTCATTTTAGCGAATAGATTTTCATAGGCAAGCTCAAGGTTAGGCTCGAAATGTTCTTGGCATATCTTATCAAGAAACTTAACTGGATCTTTAGGCTTGAGCTTTTCTACCATAGGACCAAAGTTAACATACAAACTATCGGTGTCAATTGCAATAACATAATCAACATTATCTGTTTTCATTACTTTGTTCATTGCTTGGTTCATATGTCTTTCGGCCCACTGGATCGCCAGCTGGCCAGTAAGAGTGACGCCCTCGGCAAGACGGAGGTCGAAGTATTTGAAGTATTGATTGCCGAGAGCGCCATAAAGCGAATTCATAAGAATCTTGATAGCCATCTGCCTGTTATTGAGTCGATTGATTTCTTTTTCCAACTCAATAGATTTTTCTTGTTGATAAGAAGTTTCTGCGGCAAGCATCATATTCTTAATAGATCGCCTATCACCATAATAGTCTTCAATGATACGTGGAATAACACCATCAATGTCTTTGCGATATGTTGAACCATTTGCAGCGACAGCATACGGAACTTCGATAGATGGAGCTTCCATGTAATAGTCAACACCTGCAACTTCCGATTGCGCAACCAGAGTTTCAGGACTCATGTTCCACTGCACAATAATATTAGGATAAAGAGAATTCAAATCAAAGGACACNACCCAATCATGAGCACCGACCTGNGGTTCTTTGACATAGCCACCGGCAAACTTTGTCTTACCAGCGTCTGGTCTTGTAACGAACGGAACTTTCTTTTCGCTTAGTAGTTTACGATAGATGATTGATTCCCATATGGCTGTGACACCAAACGTATCGGAATAGTTGACACCACCCTTGTACGCAACAGTTAGAGCCAGAGTAATCAATCCCATCTTATCTTCGAATCTTTCGATAAGCTCAACGTCTTTCATATTATAGTCAATGTATTTTTGAAAGTCATCTTTGTAGAGATTCTTTAGAGAGCCGGATTCTTCGAACGATAGTTTCTTATCACCAAGAACAACATACGCGATATGATTAAGTTTGTATGATTCTTGTGGACCATACGAATAACCAAACTTTTTGAAGAGCTCGAGATAATCAAGCTGTTCAATACCTTTGATGTCATATGCATCTTCGGTACGACCTTGGCGTGTGATTTGTCTATAGTCAACCATACCCCAAGGAGAGAATCGCTTGATAGATTCTACACCAAGGATCTTGGCTGTACGATTTACAAGGTATGGAACATCAAAGAAACGAATATTCCAACCGGTGATCACGTCAGGACAGTGCGATTCGTCTGCCCAGAATGTAAGAAACTTTTCGAGTAGACTTGCTTCATCACGACAACGATAGTAGCGCACAGGCTGGATGAGAGATTTCTCAGTATTGAAATCACCATAGCCCCATACGTGATAGAGTTTAGATTTACTTGATTTGTAAGTGATAGACAGAATACGTTGACTGGCTTCGCTTGGATGTGGAAAGCCATCTTCGTATTCTGTTTCAATATCAAACGTACCTACATCGATAAACTCACGTTTAAAGTCGATATCGCGAGGAAAGCGCTGACTAATATATTGATGAATATAATTCTTACTGCCAAAGATTTTCCGGCCGGATACATCGCTGTTTTCTTCTAGCCACTGCTTAGCATGGCGCATGTTGTCCATCTCGATTGGCGCGATGTTAAGACCATCGAGAGACGTCCAGCCTGTTTCTTTTTGACATGCAGTAAAGAATACAGGCTTGAAATTCTTTTCGCGTTTATAGATTTTTTTACCGTGCGCGTTGTAGCCACGATATAGAATAGAGTTGCCGTAACGTACGACAGACGTATAAAAAGACATAATAAAACCTCCAACTTCAAGATATATTATACCATAGTTTTTAGAGTTTGTAAACCACTAAACTGCAAAACTTTCGCCACAACCACAGGAGGCTGTCGCGTTTGGATTAATAACCTTGAGATAGGATCCACCTAGTTCACTAACGTAGTCGACCGTACAGCCGGCTACAAACATTTCTGCCATGTCATCGATACAAAGAATATTATCGATAGTTGGACCAAAGCCTCTCATATCTGAGAGACTCCAGTCATACGTAAAGCCTGAGCACCCGCCGCCTTTAACAGATAGTAGAATATACCTGCTTTTGTTATCCTTGACGAGTTTTTCCATATACTCTTTTGCTGATGGTGTCAGCTCAATCATACAGGAATCTCAGAAATAGTTACGGCTCGCATTCTTTCAACGAGTCGGTCTGCTCTATTTGTGACTTGCTTATACCAACGTGAGTCTACCATTTCGTCAGCTGCTGATTCCCAATCTCTATTATCGACTCCACGTTTCATCCCTTGAAATTTTGATAAACGTGGTCTACCCATGTTAAACATCATGTTAGCGATAATTAGTTGGACTTCTTCGGGCAATTCATAATAGTCGGGATAGAGGGTTTCGCAGTCAGACAGTACGATTTCGACGTCTGTGTCAAAGCATTCGTTGACTCTGTCTTCTGAGACAGGTGTTCCGACGGGTTCGCCCCTTTCCGGATCGTCGTCCCTAACCAGATGACCAATGCCAAAAGTAGGAAGGCCGAGATGATCGAGATAGATCTCATATTTTACTCCTTCGTCTTCTGCAATTTCTTGTCTAAGTTGATCGATATTCATAATTAATTCCTTCTTGTGAATGAGTCGGGTATATCTTTTTCGTTATTACAGTTGCAGTCATAGCACACGTCGTTAACGCATTCTTTACATTCTCCGCTTTTGCAGTGACATGAATGACCACACTTATTGCATTTAGCCATAGATACCTCCTAGAATAAAAGGGCAGAATAATCCTCCACCCTTTTATTTATTTAGTTTAAAGCTTCAACTTCTTCTTCGGTGTATGGCCACATTAAATCCAGATCCCTTTTCTTTGCAGTGTGCGTAGTCTTTGTTCTAGATCTACATGGTCAGTTGCTTGTGAAAGATACTTTGTATAAGGATCCATCCATAGGTTAGTCCACCACGTTTTAAATTTACTCATTGCTTAAACTCTTTCTGAATAGAATTAATAGTAGCAGCATTGAGTTCGTGCAGGATTTGCCAATAGTTTTCGCCATTGTACTCGTACTTAGAGATTTGTTCTGCAACCTTTTGATTAGCTTGTGTTTGGCGAGCAATCATCATGCCAATCATAATACCTTGAAGAGATTTCTTTACACTACCAATGAGTCCTTCAAGAAGACTCTTGGAGTAATTGAGAGCTATTGTTGTCATTTGTTAGTTCCTCGTTTTTTCCAATTGAAATTTTACGAGGCCGCTTTTCTTCCGGAAGGACTACTTCAAGTCCGACAGTCAAGATTCCATCCGTTAGATCTGCTCCAGTTACTTCGGTGTATTCCGACAGTCTAAATGACTTTTTCCAATTTCGAGCACTAATACCCTTGTGAACATACTTATCTTGTGATCGACGCTGAGGTCTGTCACCTTTGATAGTAAGGACATGGTCTTTAACTTCAATGTCAATATGTTCTTGTTTGAATCCAGCCACAGCGAGTTCAAGAGAATATTTGAGCTCTTCATCTTTTACTACATTATGTGGTGGATAGGTATCCTTCGCATGCTTGTGAATGTTCTCAAGCTGATCGAAGATGTGGTCAAAACCAATAAAACCCGAGCGTGGGTATACGATGTTTCCAGTCATATGTTCCTCCTATTGACTAGCAAGGTTTGTGTAGGACCTCTTTCGAGCATCCTATAGTATATATATTCTTATTCCATCGGCGTAATGCCAAGCCATGCACTAAATCCAAATACTTCCATAATCATGAAAGTAAAGAACATAATAACCATAGCCCACATTATAAGTTTGCCATTAAAGTTAGATGCTGCGAGTTTGATAGCAAGAATTTCGTTGCCAAAAAATCGAAGCATTAGTTCAAATTCGTTCTCGTCTTTTTTTACTGCGACGCCAGTCTTTTTCTCTTCAGCCACAATCGTAGCCTGTAAGAATTACTTGGATCCAATATTGTACTTCGGACATAGTTCCCAGTTTCCTTTTTCCTTATACGGAATAATCTTAATCTGACGAAGAGGCGCGAGTGGTTTAGCGCGTTCAGCATGTTCAATATCAATTAATCCCCAATCGCTCATGAGTTGAGCTATTGTATTACGTCTTGCAATGTCATTTTCTTCAAGATTAGATTTTTTTCCATCAAGCAAAAACAATTCTTTAAAGTGAACGATAAAGTATCGTCCCTGTTTATGCAGTATATGACATGACTGAAATAACTTTTGTTCTTTTCTAGATGCGACACCGATTCTTGTAAGTGTTTCACGAACTTTTAAAAAATCGTCTGGCTCGTTTAGTATAACCTCAAGCATTGAAGCAGGTGTCCACTCAATTATTTTATTTTCTTCCACCTTTATAAACCTTTTTTCTCAATTCTTCCATTTGATCAGGAGTGATAAGGTCGTAGATCTGGCGTGCTTTTTGGTTGCTATAGCCATAGTATTGTTTAACTACTTCCACATCACTGGACGACTGTGCTTTCGTCCATTTGGAAAAACGTTTCTTTTTCCTGACTATATTTATAAGAAAATCAAATTGAAGACGATTATCAAGGTGAGCATGTAGATTCATCTCATTGGCCATGAGAACTGTGTCATTGAAATAAGACAGGCCACGATTTACCATGAAGGCGTTGTAACCTTTCTCGGCAATATCGTCCACCATAATGTCTTGTTTGCTATCGTTAATAGCAGTAAGATACTGAAAAGGATTCATTAGAACCAACCTAACTTTACGCCATTATGAGCGATAATAAAAAAGCAAGCGACCAAATGAGTAATAACCCATATTGTACGTAAGATAGCTGCAGTGTCACTTTCATTGTCATCTCCTATTTTGCTGCCAATTGTCTTGGCCCATATTCTCCAAGCTCTATGCAAATTCAACATTAGCCATAATCTCTGTCAAGCATGCTACCACATTGAGTTCATGGTCGGCTACAAACGCGTGCTTATATTGATAGTCAGCAAGAATAAGAACGAGTTGCGGAATTGATTGAGGCTTTATATACGTTGTAGATTGATCATACAAAGATCTAAAGATAGCTGTAGCATCCATGTCCATGTTGTTAACAACCCATGTACGCATTTTCTTAAAGTCTTTGTCTTTCAGAAGCTTTACAAGCTCATCTATACTAGATCCAGTAGAACTAGAAGATAGCCCAATATAAGTCCCACTAACACTGGCTCTTTGCAATTCATTTAATACTCTCCTCCAATCAGGCGCATGCTTCATAATAACTGGCGCGATATCTTTTACGTTGTGTTGTACGTTTTCTTCTTTAAGAATAAACGTAGTGCGACTAAGCATTGATTCACATAGAGTGACCATGTCTTTCTTAGTCGTATTGAATTCATATACACCGCATCGAGAATGTAGTGGTTCAATAATACGATTCTTAAAGTTGCAGGTTAGAATGAATCTACAGTTGTTTGAGAATTCTTCGATAAAGCCGCGAAGAGCAGGCTGTGTTGATTGAGGATTAAGGTAATCTGCCTCATCAAGGATGACAACTTTGTAGCCACCTTGGAGAGATACACTTGAAGCAAACTGTTTGATCTTGCCACGAAGAGTATCGATGTTACCTTCTTCTGATCCATTGATCAGGATAAAGTCAAGACCAAGCTGGTTACACAATGCTTTTGCAACAGTGGTCTTACCTAGGCCGGCTGTGCCGGAAAAGAGCATGTTAGGTAGCTCTTTATTGTTAATGATTTCTTGGAAAGTTTTCTTAAGTGCATCTGGTAAGATACAATCAGAAATAGTTTGTGGTCGATATTTCTCAACCCATAAAAACTCATTAGACATTCACATACTCCATAATAAAAATAAAGGTGCGGACTAACCATAGGTCCGCGCGGGTGTATTACGGCACCACCCGTAGTGTGGTTACTCAGAGTCATCCGCCATCGCGGCTTCTTGTTCAAGATTTTCCACGAGTTGGATAACTTGAATACACTGATCACGAAGACCTCCAATAGTAGAGAGCTCTTCGCCTTTAAAGGCACCACGTTGAGTCATAGCATCAATTACTGCCACAGTCGATCGGGCTGATTTATTTGCTAGCTCTTGTAGTTGCTCGACAGTTTCTGACATGTCATACTCCAAAAGTTGATGTTTTTTCGAGTGCGATCCAGTATTTCAGGTCTACTTCTTTATTACTGAATTGCGAGATAAGTTTCGATGAGATCTGAACTTCGTAATCGCCCGGAAGCATTTTCAGATTATTGATACTTAAGATAAAATTAAACACGGCACCATCCGGGTACGTACCATCGACGTCAATGGAAAACGCATTTGATGTCATGTTTTGGCTATCAACCACAGAAAGACTGAGTACACCATCTTGACCAGTGATGGATACTTCGCTATGTCCAAGAGTTGATGCAGCGCGCTTTAGCTTATTCAATGTGTCATTGTCTAGAGTAAAGCTTACATCTGCGCTTGGCATAGTAATATCTTTTTGTGGTGTTGTCAATGTTTCTTCTGCAGAGAAGAAGTACTTGACTTTAGATCTACCAGATGAATCTGAGATACGAACTGACTCGTCTTCAAATTGTAGATTAGGTTTATCGACGAGATTAAGTACGCCAATAAATTCGTTAAGATCATACACACCAAAATCTTGAGAGAAGTTTTCACCGACTACAGCAGTAGCCAGAACATTACGTGCTTCTGAGATTGTTTTGATTGTGTTGCCAGAACGAACAAGGATATTCTGGTTGATACCAGAAAAATTCTTTAACACGGCGAGAGTGCTATCGCTTAGTTCCATAATATACTCCATGTTTCATTATTAGATTATTATACCACAGTTTTGCTACAATGTAAACCATTAAGCAGCAATCTTACTAAAATTCTTTTCTTTCTTGAATTCTATCTTTGACTCAAACTTACCGTCAAGGATTTCACCCTTATGAGATATGATGAATGCGTTTGTACTATCATCAAGAGTGTATAGGATCTTAAGTAGATTTTCTACACCAGCATCATCGAGTGATGAGTCAAATGTTTCGTCAAGAACGAGAAGATTTGTGGAAACTGAATTCTTCATCTTAGCAATCTGTCTCCACGTAAACAGAAGTGCAAGATCGATACGTTGCTTTTCACCTTCACTGAAAGAAGCATAAGTAAATTCATCTCTGTGTCGAGAACGAATTGTTTCATTGAACTCTTCATCAAGATCAAAGTGTACATAGAAATCAAGAACCTGTAAGTACTGGTTGATTAGCTGATTCATTACAGGTAGATACTGCTTAATGATTTTAGTCTTGATTCCTGTATCTTTAAGCATTTCACCAAGGACGAGTTTGTATGTATACTCGTCGTTAGCTTTAATTTTTTTGTCTTGCAATTCAGAAAGCTGCTCTTTGATTTGAGTCAAATCAGCATTGGCCTTTTCCAGATCAGCACCTACATCTTTTTCGAGATGTAGCTGGTATTCTTGGATTTGTTTCTGGAACGAAGAGATCTGCTGGTTGTTCTCACCGAGTTCAGATACTTTAGATCGAAGCGCTCGAAGTACGCTCCCGGTCTCGCTAATCTCTTTCTCCACCTCGGTCCCCTCCGCACCGATCTTACGGCATTCGGATTGAATACCATTGGCTTCTTGCTTTGTCGATTCGAGAATCCCATGTTTATGCGAGTCTGAAATGGCTTGGTCGCATACGGGACACGACTCATTCTCTTCGAAAAACTTGATCCTTTTCTTGACGTTGGCGAGATTTGTCTGCCTATCCTGACCTCCGAGCATAAGGGCCTGGCGTTTATCATGTAAAGCCGACAACCCTTCCTCGGCGACTCGAATAGATTCTTCGAGGCCCAGGCTAAGCTCACTATTCTTAGCCTGTAGTTCATCGATACTATTCTGCGATTCATGTATCCTATGTTCATAGTTTCTCCTATTCTCCTCAGTCAGAGTAGAGACATCAGCAATATACTTTTTCTGTGTATCTACCTTATTCTTCGTGAGGTCTATGTTGTAGGAGAATTCTCTTAGGGAATCTTTAATGACATTAATTTCTTCTTTCAGGATTTGATTCATCTTAGAGAATACACCAATATCGAGTAACTCTTCAATTACGAGTCTACGATTATGAGGATTCAATTGCATGAACGGGATAAAGTTTGACGAACCAAGTACCACAACCTGATGGAATGACTTATGGTTAATCTTTAGAATGTTAGTTTCGAGAATACGTTGATATTCTTTTGCATGAGAAGACTGGTTAATCATCTCACCGTTTTTCCAGATCTCAAAGATGCCGGGCTTTATGCCTCGTACAATTTTGAACTGTGCAGCTCCAACTGAAAACTCTACTTCAACAACACACTGTTTATTGTTAATAGAATTCAAGAGTTGAGGCTTAGTAATATTGCGGTGTGGTTTACCAAACAATCCAAACGATATTGCATCGAGCATTGTTGATTTACCTGCACCATTCTGACCAACTACGAGAGTAGACTTACTTTGTTGTAAGTCGATTTCCGTAAAGCTATTGCCTGTTGATAAGAAGTTTTTGTATCGTATCTTTTTAAAAATAATCATGCTATCTCAAGAGCCTGTGCATGTGTCATAAGTTCACGCATCTGGATTTTTATTCGATCTTTATCCAGATCAGTGTCGACACCGTCGATGTAGTCGTCCATTAGCTTAGGAGTATCATCAACTTGCAGGCCTTCATCTTCTACGTTGGCACCAATAAACTCATTAAAGTTTTCTGCTATTTTCAAATCATACACTTCTTCATTCTGTATACGATCGATGAAACGATCAAATGAGAAAGTGTCTGACTTATTTACCACGACAACCTTGACAAATTTGTTTGTTAGGTGTGACGTCTTATAGTTATTATAATCCATTTCGTCGTCATTGTACACTATTTTTTCAAACAAAGTGTGTGGATTACGAATTTTTTCTACTTCACGAGTTTCGGTATCAATGATGTGGAAGTACTTAGGATCATGAGCATCAGACCAGAAGAATTCCATTTGGCTACCAAGGTACCAGATATTATCTCTACGTGATGCTGCATGAAAGTGGCCAGTAAGTACGAGCTCAAATTTATCAAATAGTTTGGCATCCATACCACCATGTGATTCGACACCACGCATGAGTTCGAATCCACTTAGTTCAAGATGGCCGCCCAGCCAATCAGCCTTACAGTCACGGATAAATTGCATAGACTTTTCGTAGTTGTCATTGCAAATCCAAGGGAGGAGAGCCATGCGTAGTGACCCGTATTCCATGACCGTAGGCTCCATGACGATATTAATCTCGTTCATGAAATGGCCGAGCAGTTCTTTTAGACTGTTTAAGTCATTAGTATTCTTATAGAACGTATCATGGTTGCCTGGGATAATATCCATAGCCATACCACGTTTACGAATCTCGTTAAGAAATGATTTACGATTATGATTTAGTGCTTTAAAATTTACAAATTTCCTGTGGTCATAATAATCCCCGAGGTGTAGGATTTGCGTAATCCCTCTTTCTTCACATTCAGGAAAAAAGACTTTTGAATAAAAGTCTGCTGAATTTTTGAGAAAGATTTCGGAAGAGTTACGTATACCACAGTGCGTGTCATTTAGTACTGCTAGTTTCATTGTTACCTTCAAGTGCTCTCATAATATTTGTAGGGTCTTCAACTTTACGGATTGTGGCATAGTCACCATGTACAACCCATTCTAAAACATCTCCTTCGGTCCACTGCATAGTAGACATGAGGTCGTCAGGAAATGGAAGAACGAGATCTTCTCCGTCTTCAATTACTGTTGTGATAAATGTTTTACTCATTCATGAACTCCGTCAAATCAGAATCTGCAGTTACTGCTCGCTTCTTCTTGATTTTTTCGACTTTACTAAATTCTTTTACTTCAGCGTCAAATGTTCTTACTTTATCAATACGATCTTTGAGTGTATCGATAAATTGACCAACAACATACTGGCTTAGATCATCACCTTCTTCTGTTGTAAGAAAGTTCTCAATACCAGAATTGGTTAGGTATTTCATCTTAATGTCTTGTTGCTTTTTCTCTTTAGCGATTCTTCGTAGGAATGCATACCACGTGATCTGTGTAAAGTATGCAAATGCATTTGGTTTACCAGTTCTTGTTGCGGCTGCTATATCGTAATTCAATATAGCTTTCAAACAGTTTTCAACTGCGTCCATAACCATTTCTTCACGATATGTGTATCGAATAAAATTAGATTTGTGAGACAATCCTTCAGAGATTCTAAGAAAGCACTGTGCAATATAATCAGGTACTTTTGGAATTTCTGTGTTTTCTGCTTGAGCTTTGTTTACGATAGTTACATACTCTACGACAGCCTGAGAAAAATCAGCGTTGTTTACATAATGTATGCTTGCTCGTTTTTGGCGTGCCATAAGGTCTACTCCGTTCAAAATATAGTACTATTATACCATCGTGTGTTGGATTTGTACACTATTATTTTTTGTTATTGAGTGCGAAAAAAAGGAGTGTACATTTGATTGAAATGGTGGTATAATAAAGTATGGTTTTCAGGGAAGGGATATACTAGTGCATAGTATCCTTAGGTTTGAACTTTACAACGTTCTGTCCCAGATCCTCTTCAACTTCTTCGTCTTCTTGTTCTAAGTGGTATTGTATAAAATCTTCCATCTCGTCGTCATCCATCTTTTCAAGCTTATCCATATCGAAGTCATGCTTCTTATTGTTAGCATTCTTTTCGAGTTTGATAATCGTACCCGCGTAATGCTTGATAAGATCGTTAGAAGGTGTAACCTCTCCTATAACGTGTGCCGCGTTGATTGTGTGAAGAATCTTAGGATCCTCGGTGAATCCCATCCAAGGTCGAAATGCATAGAAACGAATACCGCGTTCCATATCTTCGCCTTGTACGATCCTTAGTGGACATCTAACTAAAATCGCTGAGTTATCTTCAGAATCCCATTCAAGCACTTCACATACAATTTCATCGTCGTTAGTTAACTTAAATTGTTTAATCGCAGGTTCTTTCATATTTCCACTCTGTAAGTTTTATTGTTAAACTTTTCTCTTTCATATATTCGGTGACGTTCTTCCGAATGTAGAGTAGCAAAGTTCTTTCTTTCATTATAACTAATATTATCTATAATATCATAAAGAGTAGTCGACTCACCGTTATCAGACTTTCTTAATCCTCGTCCAATTGACTGAAGAACTCTGATCTGGCTTTTTGAAGGTGACGCAAAGACAATATTGTGTAGATTCCTAATATTAATACCGGTACTAAAAGTACCCAAAGATGCGACAATGATAGCATTTTGTTGTTTCTCCACTATACCACGAATAGCTTCTCTATCCGATGTCTGTACGCTTCCAGATACAAAGAAAACTTTTCTGCCTTCCTTTACTTTATTATTTATAAGATCAAACAAGGGCTTTCCGTGTTTCTCCACGTAGTTGAAAAGCACTAAGGTGTTACCATCCTGATCGCTGGCCAGATTTGCTATGAATTTGTTTCGTCTTTCATTTCCCACGATCCATTCAATTTCTTCCTGATACGTTTTCTTACCAAAGTCCCGTCTGGTTTCTTCATCATAATCAAGAATGATTCTCTTGATGTCCAGTTGAGCCAAGGTGTCATTATCCTGTAGAGCTTTAGTAGTGGTAACTTTATATATTTTTCCGAATAGTCCTTGAAGTACAAGCTCATGTGTCTGTGTCCCGTCTAATGTTCCTGTTGTTCCAAAGCGGTATTCTGCTTCAGTTGCTTTATTCATGATTTGCATAAGAGATTTAGATTTAAATCCATGACACTCATCTCCGACTACCATGCCGAATTGCTCAAACCATGCTCGTGGTAGCTTATAGATTGATTGCCATGTACTAATAACAATCGGTGCACCCGGATCTTTTTCTTTACCAGAATAGATCTTGTGTATTAACTGATCAGGACATCCATAATCATTAAAGTCCGATGTCATCTGTTCTACGAGTGAGGTAGTAGGTACAATCACAAGAACGCGTTTTTCACTATCACCTCTCAGTACACCAAGAAAATATGAAAGCAATGCATAGATGATAAGTGATTTACCAGATCCAGTAGGAGATACAAGCACAGACCTTCTACGCTTCAGTCCTTCCATACACGCAAGAAACTGATAGTCACGAAGTTTAAAAGGTAGATTCATTTTCTCAATAAACTTGAGTAGATCTTTAGCCTCTACTTTATCTTCAGAATATGGTAGGCCATAGGTAGTACGTACAGCATCAATCTTGTATTGACGTGTTTCACAGAATTTAAGAAGATGGTATATTAGACCAGCCGGTAGTTCACCAGTATTTGAATCAAATAACCTAATCTTTCCATCCCAGACACGTCGCCTGTACGCGGGCATGAACTTATAACCCGGCACGTAAAACGAAAAGAATTCTTTTAATTCTTGTGCTGCACCGAAATCACAATCAATATGGAGATTGGCGTGATTTAGTTTCCGGACTCGAATTGCTTCCATTTAATAATATTTCCAATCGTCTGATGTCGCCACTTAATTGTATCTACAATTTCACTAAGTGTTTCTACTAGCGTCTTATAGTACTGAATCTTTTCTTCTGACTTCTGAATCTCAGGATCAGCATCATAATAGTATTCCATCTCACCCTTTAGAATCTTAAGACCGTCAAACGGATCTGGATCCCAACCGAACTCTTCAATCTTGCTTTGATCTAGCTTACCATTATAGTATAGCCACTTCTGCTTAAGCAAAGTCTTTTGCACAAACTCGGCTCGCTTCAAAAGCAGCTTTGCATTTGCAAGTTTATCGAGGTATTTGGAATGTAAGAGGGGTGTATCTCTAGAACTTTTATCAAGCTGTGTTTCACTAATAACATTATCTTGTGCCCAGTCTTCGAGCACCTGCTTCAAATCAATCATACTATACTCCAATTATAGAATTATCTATATCAGTTCAAAATAGGTAAATCTGAATGCAACAGTAAACGTGATAAACTCAGTTCCTGATGCAGTCGATTCAAAATTAATATCTCCTAAAGCAACGGGTATACATTCTAGATATTTAACTTGCTTTGATACATTGTTAGCACTATTTAAAATAGACAATGTAATGTCAGCATATGTAGGTGTACCGGTTGCAGTTCTGTCCATAGCCTTGACTGGTAAGTTATCAACTACTCTACGAATCCAAGAGTACATTTCGTTGTAGCCAGTCAGTGCTTCATCTAAGATGATAGTTGCGTTGAGTTCGTTGAAAGTAAGTGTACCACCAACGATTGGAACACCGGCGATCTTACGGAAAGGAACTTCCGATGGATTAAGAATCATGCCTGGGTGTGTAATTGTTTGCGCGAAATATTCCAAGTTAGGATAATTTTCACGATCTATCGACAGCTTATAAGCGGTCGGTTGTAGATAGTTTAGATTTGTGGTTAAGTCTGCCATGTTTCTATTTATATCTATACTCATAAAAAAAGGGAGGACCGAAGCCCTCCCAGTTCATTTTTGTACTTCTTCTTATGTGAGGATATTGTCCACACGGAAGATTCTGTAGTACTGGTTGGTTCTTGCTGATGCAAGACCGTCTGCAGGTGTAGCACCAACGAATGGGTTTGAAGCCATTCCGTAACGAGTCTTGAATCCGATCTTTGGCTGGAATGTGTCTTCCCCAACCGCACGAACCATTGTTAGTGGTACGTATGGGCAGTAGAAAATACCAGCATCGTATGGGTTAGTTCCCTTATAACCGACGTTGATGTAGTCTGTATCGGCATATGGGTCAATGTAAACCCGTGTGCGACCGTTAAGTACACCAGCGAAGGTGTTACCTGTGTCGTCCACGTTGAGGTTTGCAGAGATTGCAGGAGCGTAGTCAAGCATGCCTGTTGCTGACAAAGCAGATGCTACGTCAGATGAACAGATGATGAAGTTACCTTTACCGCGACGTGTTTCTTTAGCGATAACGTTAGCTTCACGCTCAAGCTGGACCAAAAGTCCTTTGAACTTCTCAGCAGACCAGCGGCCATCAGCGTCAGTTGACAAGTCAAAGATACCTTTTGTGGTAACGTTGGCTTGGCGTGCACCGATTTTAGCTTGTGAGTTGATTGTGCGAATTACTTCACGGTTGATTTCAGCCATGATCTCAGTTGACAGAATGTTAGCCAGTTCTGTTTCAGCATCCAAACCATGAATGGCTTTAAGATCCTGAGCAAGTTCCAGTGTGTATTCTGCTTTGAGAGCACGTGACTTAGCTGTCACGGTTGACTTCTCAATGGTGAAGCCCATCTCTGCAAAAGACTCTGTGGCATCGCCAAGAGCTTCAGCTTCTGCAGTTGTGTATGCATCACCGAGTGTTGGTACGTTAGAACCACCAGAGTCGACAAGTGTACCGTCGCCATCTGTGTCTGTTACACCGGATAGACCTGATGGTCCGCCTGTGCCGTTACCAGCTGTTGTTGAGTCACCTGAGTATCCAACAGGTGCTTCGCTGAATAGTGCTTCGTCGCCGTTTGATACGCCAGCTTTTGTCTTCTGGAAGGTTGACTTCATTGCGAAGATCAAACCTGTTGGACCAGTCATTGGCTGAACACCACAAACGTCGTAAGCCATAAGGTTAGGCATTGCGCGACGTACGAGAGCAATCAGTACTGGATTCCAGTTTGCAACATTACCTGTTGCGTTTGCTGGAGCAGCTTCTGAAAGCATACCTTCTTCGCGAAGTGCAGTTTCTTGGTTTTCCAGAACAGCAGCTGTTACTGCTTTCCGGTGTGCGTCTTTAATGGAACCAGCTGCTTCTTCATTCAGAACTGGTGCCCATTTTTCGACGAGCTTGTCGTAAGAGATTACGTTTTGCATCTTTAAGGACTCCCTATTATTTAGATGTCTTTTTAATGGCATTGAGGTACTGCGCCATAGAATCTGTTGAATCAACCTCGAAGGCATCATCTGACTCATCTACAACTTCTTCAGCAATTTTCGCAGCCTTGTTAAAGTAAGACTCTTTTACAGTTGCAACTTTTGATGCGAATGTTTCGTCATCATCAAAATCTACGTCTGCTACAAGAGACTTAAGTTTTTCAACTTGAGTTTCTGCAAGGTCGCGAGATGCTTCACGAATGATGCTTTCACGCTTATAGCCTTCCAGTTCCTCTGCCATTGCGATGGCGTTGCCAGTCTGATCGTTGAGTTTCTCTTCGAGTTCGTCAACTTCAGCAGCAAGTTCGTCAACCAGGTCGACTTTAGACTCAGGCACTTCGATGTAAGACTCAGTAAACAGATCTTTTAGATTGTTCATAAAGTTCTCAGAGATCTCTGTACGCAGACCAGATTGGACTGCTACCTTATTATCTTCCATCCACTGCTCAACTACGTAGTTAAGGTATGAATCAACCTTCTCTACAAGATCGGCTTTGGTTGTCTCGATTTCTTCAGACAATTCTTCATTGTACTTTTCTTCGAGACGATCAATTTCTTCTGACAGCTTAGATTTGATAGCTGCTTCAAAAATTGTTTCTGCCTTAGCTTTAAATTCTTCAGACAGTGTAGCTTCTTCGTTTACAAGAGCATTCAAGTCTTCTGAAAAATCTACATGATAGTCAATGTCTTGCTTTTCAACAATAACATCACCATCTTCATCTTCAAAAGATTCTGAGTGCATCTTAGAATAAGCTGCCATAAGCTGTTCTTTTTTCATGCCATTCATCTTTGAGTACATGGCATTAATCATTCCAGCTTTAGTCTTTGGCATTGGATCTTGCTTAGTCTGGTCACCTTTACGTGTCGGTGCTTTACCAGTAGCTTCACCTGCTTTATCTACAGAAGCGACAGACTGTGCCTCAGCATTTTTAGGATCATGAGCTTCTTCCACAACTTCGTCCGTTACTTCGTCGTGGAGTTCAACTTCCTGATCTTCTTCTACGTTATTAATATCAGTCATTAATTGACTCCCTATTATTTAGATTTGAGTAACGAGAGGAAATTCTTAAACTCACGAACCTCAGTCTCATAGAGATTAGTCCGCGGAGCTTTCTTAATTTCAGTCTCCATTTTTTCAATAGTTTGTGCTTCAATAATGCCGTTGTTCCATACCCACTCAACACCTTCCATAATCCCATTAACAAATGCTCCAGGTGCGGAGGGATCCTGAACAATATCTACTGCATTGAGTAGAAAATCGTCCTTGACGATCATTGCGCCATTTTGTTGCATCAAACTTCCCATACCACGAGTCGAAACGCCTAGTCCTACGCCACCTTCGAGAAGACCGCAGACGATCTTACCCATAGGAGTATCAAGGATTGTGGCTTTCCCCATAACATTGTTTCCTTCAAATTTGAGAGATTCAATCTTATGCGAAACTTTATCTAGGTTTACCGTCGGACCTTCAGGGTGATTCAATTCACCAACTGCCCGACCCTTAGAAACTTGATCGGCCACATATTTACCTACGGCTTTTTCCATTACCATCTTAGGATAAACGCGACCATTTCTATTCTTTTGTTCAGCTTGAGCAAACACGCCTTCAATGATATATTTCTTCTTACCATTTTTTTCTTCGGTAAGAACTTCTAAGTGTTGATCATTAAATTCAGCAATTAATTTCATTCGCTCAGCCTTTATACTGTTTTATGAATTCGAGTCCTGCTTTCTCAGCTTCTCTTTGAGAGCGGTAAACATCGAGACGATCTCCGTCCACATACGTAACAAACCGGTTTTGATCTTTGTGCACCATGACAGAAATACCTTTGATTTTCTTATCATAGACTTTACGACCTTTCGGTTTGCGTCCTGTTAACTCTCTGAGTTGAGAAAAATCTTTCATTACTTTCCTTGTATATTATTTATAATATTATTATTTTCTACTTAGAAGAATTATGACTCGTCGTCTTCACTATCGGGCTCTTCTTCGAGTTCATCTTCAACTTCTTCCTCTTCAACGCCGTCTTCTGCATCAAGGTCGAGGTCGAGCTGATCGTCATCCTCATCCCCCATGATGTCTTCTTCATCTCCATCATCTTGATCTTCTCCATTATAGATTTGATCCGCCAAACGAATTTTTTCTGCGTCTAATACATCATTTAGTTTTACAGACATGAGATTATCGAAAATCTTACCTGCTTTATTATAGTCTTGATCCAGTGCATTTTGGACAAGATCTTGGTATGGATTTGTTTCTACGTCCACATCACTCATATTATTGTTCCTCTCCGCCAGCTTCTTTATCTGGCTCTAAATCATTGAGTTTTTCAGTTTCATCACCATGTTGGTCGACCATTTGTTCAATGTCCTCATCGTTAAAGTGTAGTACATTTTTCATGATCCATTCGCGAGAGAAGTAAACATCAACATAGTTGTGTACCATATCAAGTGTTTGTGTCTTTTCTCTCAGAATCTCTAAGTCTTTTAGTTCGGTGAAATGATTATCACGAACGTAATCAACTACAATATCATTCTTCATAAGATTCCAATCCTCTTCGGTAATAATACCTTTGAGCATTAGTTGTGTCTTAAGAATGTCCATAAACAAAGCAGAAAACTTTGTTCTTAATCTGTCAATAAACTTTTGAAATTTAAGTTCATCTCTACTAATTTCTGTAGATCTACCTAGAGAGAACTGAGCTTCTTGCTCTAATCGATTGATAGGAACGTTAAGAGCTCTATAAAGTTTCTTTTGGAAGTATACGATATCATCAATCTGACCTAGATTATCACCACCCGGCAGAGTTGAAATCTCAGTACCTCTACCACCTTCACGGCGTGGAAGCCAGAAGTCTTCAAGCAATGACTGGTGTTTACGATCATCTTTAATTTCGCCAGTCTGTGAATCATATACAAGTTTATTACGATACCGTGTCATAATATCTTTCATGTACTGTTCGGCTTTACCTCGTGGTAAGTTACCAACATCAATGTAAAAGATACGACGCTCAGGTGCACGGGCCAGACGGTAGATAACAAGGCTATCTTCCATCATTCTCAATTGATTGAGAGGCTTCAGTGCTTTATGTAGATAGGATAAAACTTTTTTCCGGCCTTCATCTAACAGGCCAGATGTTACATAACTTACAGAATCGAGACTCATCTTAACACCAGAGTTTTGCTGCCCTGGCTTTTCTTGATAGATGTAGTATTCATCTACCTTTTCGATAAGATTAGCTCCAGTCTGAGGATCTTTCTTCTTTTTGATTTGCTTTACTTTTCTCATCTTTGATGAGTCAATATAGCGAATCTCTTGAATACCAGCTTTCAATTGGCTTTCATTTACTACAAGGTGGTGATAGATTCTTCCATCAACATACCACCTTCTAAAAATATCATGCCCGTATTCATTAAAGTTAAGCATCGATATAATATTATCGAACTCTTCTTTGATTTGTTTTTTGATATTGTCTGGTTGCTTAAGCTCTTCCATCTTAATATCGACGGATTGTTCTAGCTCACCACCAGCAATTGATTCATTTACAATATCCTCGATAGCGGCGTCAACTTCTGGGTGCATGCTGACGCCGCGATATCTCATGATCAACTGATAGTTGTCTTTTGAATCGTCGCCGTCGAGGTTAATGTATTGACCATAGTGTGTTCCGGAAGCCGTAATATATCCGGCGCCATCATCATCACGTGCAGGAACAATAGACGGCTTTTTCTTAGCGTCTTCTAAATCCTGTCTTTTTATTTCAAATCCGAATAAACGGAAACCTCTACTATCGTCTGCCATACTTATTCCTTTAGATTATGGGGAGCGGATCTCTCCGCTCCCTACTATGTATATTAAGCGTCAGTGGTGTTTGACGTCCAGTACTGATACTGGAATGTCACTGTAAATCTTTCGATTGTATCAGTGTCACCATAGCTTAGATCGATAGCAGATACTTCTGTTGGGAATGCATCCCTGAAGTTATAAGTCTTAATGATTGACTCATCTCTATCGAATTGGTCTACTTTAAGATCAGCAAAGTAAAGCTCTGGATTCTGCGTTCCACCAGCATCAGCGTGGTTAGAAATTGCATTCATCCAAGTTTCCATTGAATTTCTGATCTTAAACTCTGTGTCGTTAATTACTGTGACTGTCCAAACATCAAAGACTCTATCACCGGCTACTTTAAGTTGTCTGCCGCGGAAAGGAATGTTAATCACTCCAATCGTTGACGCCGGTAACTGTGCTGCTTCACACATGAAAGAACTAAAATCGATGTCTAGATCAACACCAAGACCACCTCTAGGGTTTGCTAGTGTACACTGAAAGAGGTTACCTCTTGCACCGCCACCGGCTAGTCTTGCCTTAAATTCATCTACGCTTCCGAGTGCCATTGTTCATTACCTCCTTAAACGCCAGCTGAACCAACGACTTCAGTGAAGTCGACGCCGGTCCTTACTGCAACAAAGTTGAGTGTTACATAATTGATTGATCTTGCTGGCTTAATGAAGATGTTAGCGATAAACTCGTTACGATCAATAACTTCTGGAGTGTTGACTGTAGTATCAGCCACAATGCGGAAGTCAGTGATACCTCTTCGACCCTTTACATCACGTAGTACAGGCTCAATGATATTCACGAATTCTGCTCTTGTAAACTCATCGTTGAATTCGAAGAGTACACCTTCAGCTGCTCTTGCAATTGCTCTTTCGAGTACAAGGAACAACCTGCGGACATTGATTCTATCGAATGCTGATGGTCTATTGAGTGCAGTCTTATCACCAAACAACATTGCACCAGAACCGGCCATGTTTACAACTGGATTGATACCAGCTTTATAGAGTGTATCTCTATTTGTTTTGTTTGGATTGTAGTCAATTGACGTTACACCAAGATATTGGCCTCGTCTCATACCTGCAGGTGAGAACCAAGGAGCAGACACTCTGTCTGTCTCGGCCATCAAGCCAGCTGTAGAAGATGATGCCGGAATCTGAATGTATTGGTCATTGTACTTATCGTAAACTTTCAAGTAGTTACCATCAATAATCAAGTAAGATGATTTAGTGAAGTTACCTACTGTTGCTACGATATTGTTTGTAATCGTTGTTTCATTTGTCAGGTTAATGATGTCATCTCTTGCAGGAGATGTTACAACTACACAATCTTTACGAGCTACTGCAGTTGAAACAAGATCATTAACGATCGTTGTCTGTGTAGTAGAAGTTGTAAAGCTAGGAGCAATCAAGAAGTCGATTTCTACCTGATCTTTATCTTCGAAAAGATCGTAACCTGTCAAGAATTCTGCAGCACGAATGTTTGATGCATCTGCTCCAGAGTCAAAGGTATACATCTTTGTATTTTCGCTGTTTCCAACGTAGTTCTTAGTAGTACCTGGAGTTAAAGCTACTCCAGCATTTCCAGCAGTTTGAAATGCTGAATCCCAATCTACTTGGTGTACGTACTCAGATCTTTCATTGATGACGTTAATTGCGTAGTTGGTAGAACCATCATCGCCCTTAGCATCAGGTGCAACTGAAACATAAGGATATGTTTCAAGTACTGTTCCCTTAGTGCCTGAGAATACGCCGTTCTTATCAACAACTGCAATATGCATTTCATCGTTGAGTCCATCTCTAGCCGCAGCATATGCTGATGTACCCGGTGCAGCATCAAAGTTTGACTTGTATGCCCAGTTATTAAATGCTGAATCGCTTGTGCTTTGTGGGCAAACGTGTACAGCAAGCGAGTTACCTAAAGCACCTGGATATCGAGCGACCCAAGTATGGCCGTCAGAGTCCAGTGCTGATTTTTGTGCTGTGAAATTTGAGCTATTCTTTACAACTGGATTTGTGTATCCACCCACAGCGTAGGAAGATGTTTGACCAGTTGTTGATACTGCGTTAGATGCATCTGAGTCAAGAACACGTACGGTTTGCATTGCGTTCGAGTATCTTGTAAAGTATGCAGCAGTATGAAAACTAATTGAATTAGATGTGTCTGGAGTAGCAAAGGTGTCAATTAATTGCTGTTCGTTAGCAATCAACACTCTCTCCTCGACCGGACCCCATCTAAAATTACCAACGACTGCCCCAGTAGAAGTCTGAACATTTGGCACACCGCCAGTCAGATCTATTTCTTTGACGACAACCGCAGGAGATTCGGATGGTGTAAATAGTGCCATTTGTTTATCCTTCTCGGTTTACTTATATGGATCATAATACGATATTCATCAACTATCCATAGTATTTATAATTATTCTAATTTACGTCAAATTCTACAAACCACTCAGGTTTTTGAATCTCATCATTATATTGAGATCCATCATCTACAAACCCGAATGGTACTAAGTCGTCTTCAATTTCTTTCATCTTTTGATTAAACAACATTTGTTTTAGATCAATATCCGTCATGTCTCCAAAGTATTGTGTAGAAGCAAAGTAACCAAACATGACTAGATTCATCATTAAATCATCATGGTTACCTTCACTCGCTTCGTATGATTGCCCTCTTGCTTCGAAGGTTGACATCTCTAAAATCGTATGTTCATCGACAATGGTGAGTTTATTATTTTCTAAAAGATCCTTTGCAGCAGAACAGCCTAGCCGTTTTACTTTTCGATTCATTTCGATACCGATAGCATTTGCTTTGATAGTAGATTGTACATGGACGTTTTCATACTCTAAATCATGATATAGACCATTACATACTACACTGCCTTGATCATTTGATTCTACAACCACATACGCGTTGTTGTAAACTTTCGCATACTTATATATAATATTAGGGAAGAGTATAGGCGAGATAGTGTTATTGCGATATACAGCAACCTGTCTAAACGGGCGAACGCTAATATCGATCAAATTAAAAGTAGAATAGTCCTGTCCTCTTCCCTTTGCTACATCGACTGTCATGATATAGTCGTTATCTTTTTTAGTTTCTTCGTATACTAAAAGATCTCCGTTTTCCATAACCTTATGCGGATTCTTAGCACGCAATCTCATAAGCGTCTCGGCGTTGATAAGAGTATCACCGGTACCAAAAAACGTGTTACCGAATTCTTGATCAAACTGCAACTGACTAGTGTTAGCAATTGTTTCTTGCTTCCACTTATCATCTCGCCCAGGTACGTCCCACCAATCGACTCGAAATGATTGGAACTGATTTACTTTCTGCTCAGCTCCTTGCCAGATATTATAGAACATATTACCGATACCATTAGCGGTTGAAGTAATAATGATCTTTGTATCCTTACCAGCAGAAACAACAGGATACGTAGAAGTATAGAATTCTGCAGCTCTCTCAACAAATGCAAACTCATCGAGATACAGTAAGTTTACAGATAAGCCACGAATCGAGCTACCACTTGTAGCAGCTGCCAAAATCCTAGAATTATTAGAAAACTCAATGCTACCTTTGTTGAGAGCTTTACACCCCGGTTGAAGAAAGAAAGGTATGTTTTCCAACATGAGTGTAATACGCGATAGCATTTCACGAGCAGTGGCTCCTTTGTTTGCAAGAATTGCGACTGTTTTTTCTGGATGGAATAACGCAAACCAGAGAAGATAAGCACATGCTGAGATTGATTTACCAGATTGACGACAAGCAAGAACAATTGAAAACCGGCTATCATTAAAGTGGCTAAACATTTCTTTTTGATATGGGTATAGCTTAAAAGAAACTAGTCCAGAATCTAGAGAAATGACTTTTACGTACTGCTCGGCAAAGTACACCGGATCATCCATGCACTTCTTATATTCATTTAATATATCAGGAGACCAGACTTGAAGAATTCCGTCTCGCTTTACATTAGGATTCCCTAAGTAGCTTTGTATCTGGTTCATCTACGTCTATCGCTTCACCCTGTGCCATCATCTTTTGCAATTCAGCCGTGCTAAGATAAAAATTATTCTGTTGATTTTCAATTTGCTTTACGTCTTCTTTCTTTTCAATGTCTTTCATTTTCTTGTTAAGATCCATAAGCCGATCATTTACATCAGATACATTCTTAATCATACCGGATAATACTTCGTACGCTCTTGGATGCTCAGACTCTCGAGCAACTTCAATCATTGTTTCCAACGCGTCTTTACCTTTTTCAATTAACTCGTAATATGTTTCACGAGAATAATCGTAATCACTCTTTTGTTTATCTGTAGTCGCTATCTGCGTCGAAGAATGTTGTGGTGAATCCGAAGTCACTGTCTGCTAATCCTATAGTTGATAATGGGTTAGGGTTAATTTGTATTGTTTCGAGTCTTACGTCCGAGTCAGCCAGTCCACTATTCATATTGAGAATTCGAGCATTTGACTGTCTAATAACATTCGATGTTGCGATTCCACTATGATACTGAATTCTCATTTCGAAATCTATATTGTATATAATAGTTCTTCTTGCTCCAACTTCACCTTCAAGATCATCTTGAAATCCTACTGCCGCAATGCTAATAGGTATGTCTTCTCTATAAGAAGGATAGTCCGTTTTTAGCGGAATCATAGTTAGAGTATATTGAGGATTGAATGATGGAAGAATCTGCTCAACAATTTGTAATGCATCATCTTGTGATTTAGCATATATGTTTAACTGAAATCCTAGAACATACGGAACTCCAGTAAATAATTTCTGCCTGTTTGAAGAGGCTGTACCTGCACCTTGAATATTATTCAGCTTAGATAACTGTCGAGTAGTATCATATGCTATACTCGTAATTTCAAATGACATCCGTGGAAGCTTGAGTGCAACTTTCATGTCCGTGTCAAGGTCAGCATTTTCGCGAATTCTATCGAGATACTTTATCTTTGGAGCATATGAAAGAGGAACTTTAAGCTGTGATATGCCTGCACCACTGCTATTTGTACGAACAACATATATGTTGTTGAACAGCCGACCAAATGCTGCTACGCATTTTCTAGTCTTTTCGTGATAGAAGTGTGTACCGAACATTAGCTCTTATAAATTCCTTGTAGGTGCGTTTCGAACTGCTCTACCTTTGATAGTCTATCGGGCCAGAGAATATAATCTTTCTCTGGATTCTTCTTCAAGTTATTTAGCAAAGGCGTTATTGCATTATATAATCTATCCAGTTTTTCTTGTGCAGACCTAGCTTCAACCTCTACATCGCCGACTGCTTTCTGAGCATCTTGTACAGATTGTAGCTCATCTTCGTCTACTGCAGTAAAACCAAAATCAAAAAAATCTTCAGCCATTAATTATTCTCCGGATCGCCAAATGGATTATCTTCAGAGAAATCTAAGAAGTCATCTGATTCACTACTAAAGAATTCATTTTGTTCATTCTGTGATATATTGTTTTCTTGTGCAACTGCAAGAACTGTCAAGTCAGAATCAATAGGAGCACCACCCAGTGTGTTTCCTCTACCTGTAATTGTAATCTTTCTTCCACTTACGAAGTTATGATACTTTCCATCGCTGGCACCTACATGGATCAGGCTAAGTAGGTTACTCGAATCGCTATAACTTAGTACCTCACCAGTAACAATCACACCGTCTGACAATGTCATCGATGCTGTCTGGCCACGTTCTGTTGCTATTGAGTCGGAATCTAATGTTAGGACATACTGATATGCATAATCCTTTTCAATGTCATCAATAGCTGCCACACCCGTATCAAGATCTTCACCAGTATATTCAAAGAGGTGAGCTCTAAGCTTATACACGTTTACGTTTCCAATCTGATAGAAAGGAATTTCGTGTTCTACATGTGTGATTTGAAAAGCTTTATTTGTAAGAGGTAGATATATTAAGTCACCTTCACGAGGTCTTTCACCTGTGATTTCATTATCATAACGTGATACTGTCTGAGACCATCTACGGCGAGCGACTACAAACGTAGCTTCATCTCGTATCTCAACACCGAATCGAGTAAAGAGATCGCCTTCTCCCTCAAATCCTTCGATGTTGTCGATATACATTTCTACTTTATAAGCAGAATTGAAAGATGACTCTGCGTCATCTCCGAAGATGGTGTCTTCGTTGACTAAGTCACGTGGAATATAGTAAACATCTTGTCCATAGATCTTGAGGGATTCTATGACTATGTTTTCATATAGTTCGTGTTCCGATTTAACTTGGTCGGAGAAGTAAAGATTTCTAGCCATATCATCCTACAAAAAAGTCTGCAGGCATCTCGTGTTCAAGTCTAATTTTCTCTTGCAGTTCTTGTAGTTCTGCTTGAGCATCATCAAAGAGTTGCCTGCCGTTAATAATAACTCCTCCCGGCAATTGCATTCCTTCAAACTTCATTAGGTTCATTCCCCATTGAAGTTTAATCAAGGCTGTTGCATATGCTTTAAGCCACATGTCATTATATACTGACGTATGAGTATCTGGGTCAATAATATTATATGTCTCCAAAACAATATAATCATTGACTCTAATGTCTTGGTCTTCGATATTTCCGTGTATGTATAATCTGTTCTGCCTGCGAACAAAGTCTACCATAGGTGCACCATTCAGTTTCATATCGAGCATAGACAAATATTGCTGCAGTTGTTCGTAGTAAGCCATATCACCAGCCCACCTCGAAAGATCCCAAATATCATTAAGTGCCATTTGATACTTTATATCAAACATGTTTCCAGTTTGTGAAAAAGCCGAATCAACTCTAAACATACGAGAAACAAAATGAATATCAGAAGATAAAGTAATATACTTATTAGTGATGTCAGTCGCTGTCATCTGGTGCTTAAGATAACCTCTTGCAGTAGCATCACTATGAAACTCTTGGTAGTATTGAATTGCTTCATCAATACGATCTTCTACTTGATCCTCATCGACATTGATTTCGATGACAGGATCTCCAAGCTTTCGCTTGCAGTAATCTATTAATGTAGCTCTTGAAGTTGGATTTGCCATTATAGTGCTGAGTTCCCTGCGCCTCTAATAGTTTTTACTGTTGTTCCTGCCGCGTTTATAACAAGAAGAACATCCGCGGAATCTACGCCGACTGTAGCGACGGTGCCGTCTTCAGCTGGAAGTTTTACAGTAACGTTACCTGAATATTGACCATGAGCAGGTGATTGAACTCTTACTTTATGTGCATTCGACACTTCGCAATATAGATCGATATAAGCAACTGAGCCTGTGCCGGTTCTGATTGAGATAACACCATCATCGAGCTTAACGCCGCTAGATGTTCCGTTACCACCAAAGACAGAAGAATCGGTCGTTGTTATGCCTTTGTTAAAATCAAACCGGTGAGAGCTTGAATTGTAAAGCATTGTTGCGTTAGCGCCATCAATAGTTATGCCGGCTCCGTTTGCAGCTGCAGTATTTCCACCGGATGATAGCACAATATTCTTATCATCTACTGTCAGTGTCGTAGAATTAATCGTAGTCGTCGTACCATTGACAGTTAAGTCACCGCCGACTATGACATCGGTTGCAAGCGCAGCAGCAATTCGAGCATCCGCGCGGGTATCCGCACGAGCATTTGTAAAGTAAAGATTCGTTGAACCTTCTGTTAAATTGTCTGTGGTATTAGCACCTAAGTCCAGTGATGTAATAGGACCTGTTGCAGAATCACGCGTAACTAAAGTGCCACCGTTATCCTGTAAAAGAATATTGCCTAGATGTATTGTAGAACCGGATAGATGTAGATCTTTCCACTTCTTCGATGAGCTACCAAGATCATATGCAGAGTCAGATGATGGTGTAAGATCACCACCAACGATAAGAGGATTGCCGGTAAGATCTAAAGTATCACCATTGGCGATTTCTCTCATCTTTTGATTTGCTACTACGAGTGGTACTCTATTTGCCATCTTGACCTCTAAAAAACTTTATTCTATTTATAATAAAATTATCCCTTAATTTCCATGATCGTCAACATCGTTCCTGTATTACCATAAGTAGTATTATTTCTGTTGCCACCTATTTGTACAGCCGACGTATCATTAGGTAAGTTTCCTCCATGCCTCAAACTATAAGTCGGCCGGCCTGTTCCGGGTGAAGTGTCTAGGTGTTGCATACTTGTCGCGGCTATAGCAGTATTATCTTGCGACATTATTCCACCAAAAGAGTTATTTGCAAGATTAAAATCTTCGCCAATATTCGTGGTGTCTCTGTAAAAAGTTACACGCGCTCCCCAGTTAGAATTATATGTTGCTCTTGTCGCACTAAAATGAGCGCTGACTAAGACCTTACTATTAGTCTGAAGATCGTTATCAAACTGTGCAGTTAACACCGAAACAAAAGCAGTAGAAGTCGATACGGTGTTTATGCCGTGATATGCATGTTTAACTTGTATCAGAGTTCCAGCAGGCATGGTAGAACCCGACAAACTCGTCAGTGGAGTCTGATCTAAATCTATGATTCTCGGTTTAGCTCTTTGAATAGGCATTACTGTGCAATCTCCGTTACTGTATAATGTACCATTGAACCTGCAAAGATACTTATTTGTCCATTACCTTGGCCCTTAATAAAAGCTTGGTATGAAATTGTATTGCCTAGAGTATAAGTTGGCGTATCTAAAATATGGTGCATGTGTGGAGAAATATTATCAGATCCAGAAGATTCGTGAAAATGATCATAAGTGACAACATTCAAAGCTGTGTATGTGCCACCTTGCACACTTCTAAAAATACTACTCATTGAGCCATTTCCAGCAGCAACGCCATATATCATTCCAATATCACAAGTGATTAGAATTTTACTATTTGCAAATTTAGGAGTTATAACTGGTGAAGTTAATCCAGAGGTTACATATGAACTGCTAGTAGTTGCAATATTACTGCTAATAACATGTGAGTTACCTAATACCTGTACTGCCATCGCTGACGATTGAATACCACCGGGAAATGCAATTGCATCTGCAGAGTCCAGAGAATTTTTAATTGTATCTACTAATATTACGCTTGTCATTATGCTATCGCCGTTATAGTTAAAGTTGGTACTGCAATTATTTGAGCGCCTGAAGCGCTACCGCCATCTCGCCATGTATTTTTATGAACTGTAGCTTGATAGCCGGAGCCATATTCTCTGCCTTGCCACTTTAAAGTTTTATCTGATGTCCAGCTTTCGAATTTTGCTGCAGAGGCATCTGTAGACGCAGCAGCACAATCAATCGAGTATTCAAAGACTTGCATTATTTCGCCGTGAGCATTGCTTTCATACTGCATTGCAATACACCTATATGCACTTACTACTTCTGTCGAATCAATCATAAATTTCCAATGCGAAATACCACCGAGCGCATCGTCTTGCCACTTCCATACAAACCTATACACTACTGTCTTAGTTCCGGTTGGTGGAGTGTACGTAATAGAACTGCCAGTAATATCTTGGTATGATGTCGTCATTGCCTGTATAGCTGTAACATTTGGCCAAGTATAAGTCCGGTTACCTGCACCAGTCATTGTTGTTCCGTCACAGCTATGAGATAGCATTTCGATAATCTCACCCGGCCGGTAACTTGTTCCAGCTGCAAATGTTACTGAACCGTCCGAAGCAATAGTCATCGCGTCAGTACCGTTGGTATGCTGGATAGTTCTTACGCCTAATACACTATTTGTCATCTTTTACCCTATCATGTAACCGTTAAAGGCACCATAAGTACCAAGATACCAGCTCGTGGCCGATTCAGTAGTAGCTCGTATTGTATCGCCTGCGCTTAAATTAAACACACCCGAAACATTAAAATCTCTACCATGATCGTAGCTTCGAGCTACAACACCTAGAGTACCATGACGTAACTGTATACCGCCAGGCCCTTCCGATTGTATTAACGCATTTGCTTTGAAATAATACAGGCCATCTAATGGTGCAGTAAACGTATAAGTGCTAGTGTCATAGTGGCCACCAAGATTATACAGGCCGTTACCAGTGGTGGAGTTGTATGTTAGAGTATCAGCTGCGCTGAAAGCAACGTAACTAGCAGCTCCCATTGCTCGAAATGCAGGAATATTCCGAGTTAACTTATTCGGAAACGAAGCTACACCACTGCTATCAAAAGTCATACCAGTCGTATCAGAATCATACTTGTATGTCTGTGCTTCTATAGTATTTACGATTAGTTTACTCATCCTACTAAATATCCACTGAAATGAGGAGTTCCGTCCGGTGCTAAATCGTCATCGGCATCATTATAAAACATGTATTCTTCATTAAAGTTAAGTCTTACACGAGCATTTGCAGTTAAAAGAGCTGAAACACTTAAGTTTAGTGGAATGCGAGTATAATCTCCAGAAGCATAGCTATAAGAAGCACCTATGCCTGAATAACTGCTTCCATTATCAGTTGACACTTCAATTCTACATTCTACGTCAACTCCAGGATTCAAACTCGAACCTGCAGTGCTATCTGCACCGAAGCCTGTAAAATTAAATTGATAAACTCCATTTATAGGAACAAGAAAATAACCACCACCAGAATTCCAATGCGAACCCTGATTTGTAGTTATTGTGTTAAAGATAATATGTCCAGTCGCACCAGCGGCGCCAGAACTGTTTATCATAGTCACATTGAAAAACGGCCGCGTAGGTGTAGTTACTCGCCCACCGCTGTCAATACTCATTGCCTGAGTACCAGCTTTATTATGAATGTTGTTTACATAAACTTTAGACAATTGTAAATACTCCATCCACTCTTAGTGTTGCAGAGATCTTAAAATCTCCTGCTACAGATGCTCGCTGATTGGCACCGATTGTCACATCTTCGGTCAATTCATTTGCATTTATTCGAATACCAGCTTTCGCCATAAGATCACTCGAAATTTCTGTAATACCTACTGAGCCTGCTATTGGATTTGTTACACCGGATCTCATGCCGAGATGTATGATTCGCAATGCTGAGTCAGAATCAAGATTTGAATCGAATGTAAGTGTAGTTCCCGATAAAGAATAATTTGCTTCGGCTTGAACAATGCCATCTACTGTTACAAGGATAGAACTTTTAGAAGGAGGTGATTCTGTAAGTGTATAAGAGTTCGAGTCACCAGATGCTGTAAAGTAATCCTCGGTAAATGATTGAAGATTTGATGCTAGCTTTGCTGCAGTGATAGATGTATCTGGTATCGCCACACCACCAACATCTCCATAGAGCATAGCAAAGCAAGAATCGCCAGTTGCCGGTGCTGTAGTAAAGATAATATTATTACCACCGTTTGTAAGAAGGAAGTCTGCAGTCGGTTCTTGAATAACACCGTTGAGAGATACAACAAGCTGATTAACTTCACCGGCTTGAAATCCAAGCGGAAATGAAGTCGAAGAATCATTGAAGGTCCAAGACGATACGTCTACCTTTTTGAATTCTCCGCTTGTTGGTTCTCTACCTATATACGCCATTAGGCTCCAATCTCCATTACTGTAAATGTTGATATAGGTCTATCATCATAACTAGACGCGTTATTATTGCTATAACTTCTATTCAAATAAATGGTGTATGATGTGCTATAGCCTTTCCAATCAACGCCATAAGTAATAGCACTTGTCGTTGAAGGCGAATCTAAAAATTGAGATGACATTGGTCTAAGTGTATATGTGCCACCTCCAGTTGTAGGACTTGTTGCGCCAAAATCATAGCTATTATATACCACAGACCC
>NYWG01000006.1 GCA_002684915.1 Verrucomicrobiales bacterium | reverse complement strand
GTCGCCGCCGTACCTAAAAACTGACACCCTCCTCCTGGTGATGCACAAGCCTTACACCCTAATTCATTGGCTTCATCAATCGTCAATAGTTTATGTGAAAATCGCGCACCTATTGTCTGAACAGCACCGGCATCCTCTCCAGTTTCTGGAGGCAACGACACCCCTCCTGGAACGATAATACCTGGTAAGTCACTCAAACCAGCCAAGGCCATCATCATTGCCGGCAATCCCTTATCACAGGTAGCAACGCCAAGAACACCCTTTCTGGTAGGCAGTGATCTAGCTAACCGTCGAAAAACCTGAGCAGCATCATTCCTATACGGAAGACTATCAAACATACCAGTCGTGCCCTGAGTACGTCCGTCACAAGGATCGGAACAATAAGCTGCAAACGGAATTCCTCCTAACTGCCTAAGTCTCTCGGAAGCCTCTCTAGTCTGCAATGATATCTCCCAGTGGCCAGTGTGAAAACCAAGCGCGATCGGTTCGCCACCTTCATCTCTCATTCCTCCTTGCGTACTTAAAACCAGATAGTGATCACGTCCCAATTCGGCTGGATTCCATCCCATACCAGCGCTCTGTGTCATCCCAAAGATGTCACCACTCGGCTTACTTCGCATCTCATTGGCAGACAATGGCAGTTTACCAACTGGACCCGAGGCCTTGGTTTGAATAGAAAAAATATCCTGTGACATATTTTCCCTCACACGGAGATTGAAACATCAATCATGCCACAAAGCGAACAGGCTTATGCCGGTCGAATTGCGCTTGCTAACAAGGTTTCGAAATACGGTTCCTCCTCTTCCCTAGCAACAACACTAACATCGATTTTCCGAAAACCAGCGGATTCAAGCCACTGATAAAGTTCTCCCTCATCAAATCCTAGCCAGCGATCACCAAATAATTCTTTTGCCTTATCAAACTTATGCTTCATTAAGTCGAGAATCATTATTTGCCCTCCTGGCTTTATAATACGAAAGGACTGCTCAATTGCTGCAACTGGGTTCTCCGCATGATGCAATGCTTGACTTAGTATAGCTAAGTCCACCGAATTATCGTCAATGGGAGGACTCTGTAAATCTCCTTGTCGAAACTCTAAATTAGTTAGACTGTTCTTCTTTGCTTTGGCTTTACCAAACTTTACTATCTGATCTGAATTATCAACTGCAATAACTTTTTTGCATTTACGGGCAAGTAACTCGCTAAGCAACCCTTCACCAGACCCAAGATCGGCTACAACAATTTCAGGTATTAATCTTAGGAGTAGTTGACCGAATGCCTGCCACGAACGACCAGGGCCATACACACTATCAAACCGACCAGCCAAACGATTAAAGTATACAAGATCTTGATTCTCTCTAAGCTCAAGAATGCGCTTGAGATTTCGTAAATCCGACTCGTACTCAACAAGCTCTGAAGCCCCGGCCACAGCTAAATCAATCAGGGCGCAATTATCAGATTGCTGCGCTTGTACTACGCTATAATATGCATTCTTTCCATCACGACTCGATTCAACTAATTCAGCCTCCTGCAATTGGCTAAGATGCATAGAAATACCGGACTGCCGCATGCCGGTGATATCTGTCAATTCACGTACGGACAACTCACTCTTAAGCAATAAACAAATAAGCCGCAAACGCGGCGGAGAAGAAAGTGCTCGAAGCGATTTGAGTGTAGAAGACATCAATCAGAGATGATTAATCCGTTTAGTAACAGCAAAGTAAAAAAAAAATCCGCATTCTCATACCGGCGACCGTTACACTATAGAGCAGTGTTTTCAAGTCAGGTATTTAACACCTCTACAGTCTTGGTTAAACTGTCAACATCACTGATACTAAGTATCTCCACCTCACGGTCGATACGCCTCATGAATCCTGTAAGCGCTGAACCAGGACCAAGCTCTATGAATCGGGTAATCCCATCTTCAATCATCGCTCGGATACAAGCCTCCCATTTCACTGGTGATGTCACCTGATCGACCATAGTCCCAGCAATAGTTTCAGCACTAGCATGCATTTGGCCTGTAACATTGCTAAATACAGGCACATTTTGAGAATTCAAATCAACCCTAGACAAAGCTTCTGCTAACCCAACTTTAGCAGGCTCCATCAACGGGGAATGATACGCACCGGCCACTGTTAAAGGAATCGCCCGCTTAGCTCCAGCGGCCTTAGCTTCTTCACAGGCAGAATCCATTCTTTCTGCCGCACCAGAAACCACAATTTGCCCAGGACAATTCAAATTAGCTATATGTACCCCTGTCTGTATACAAATCTCCTGAACCATCTCTTCTTCCAACCCAACAATCGCCGCCATTCCTCCGGAGCTAGCCTCACAAGCCTCCTGCATTAATTGACCTCGACGTCGTACCACCAGCAAACCATCTTTAAAGCTAATTGTTTCCGCAGCAGCCAAGGCTGTAAACTCACCTAGCGACAAGCCTGCAGTAGCATCAAAATTAAAAGATGGGACTTGTTCTCGTAATAATTGAAATGCCACCCATCCAACAAGATAGATCGCTGGCTGTGCATGCTCCGTTCGCACCAAATCTTCATCCGGTCCCGAAAAACACACCTCACTCAAGCCATAACCCAGCACCTCGTCTGCTTGATCAAACAATTCCTGCGCAGTCAAGTAAGCCTTAGCAAGATCTTGACCCATTCCGACGAACTGGGCGCCTTGACCGGCAAATAATAATGCAGTCTTTTCCATGAACAAAATCTATCAACGGAACATCGATAAGTGGAGAAGGAATCGCATAATTATTTCTCCGCTGGAAGATTAGTAAGATAGCGCTGGTGCGTTCGTGATGCTATACTTGTCTTGGAAGATTCGAAACCGCCAGACACTCGAAGCAACTTAGCTATCTCACAATTAGCCGTTAAATCCAATGGAGTACCATATTCACAAACCTGATTTAGTCGAGCACCGTGAGCAATCAAGAACTCTGTCACAGCAACATCCTCTCGTTTGACCGCATTATGCAATGCACTTCGGCCATAATGGTTACCAGACGGAACATTCGCACCAGATTCAACAAGCAATTTTATCACTGGCAAGCTGGCAAACTCAGCCGAAGCAATCAACGGAGTAGATCCCCGGCAGTCACGCACATTTACTTCAGCTCCTTGATCCAACAACAATCTTACCATATCTAAACGGTCCTCATCAGCAGCTCGATGTAGAGGGGTGCGTCCGAATTGATTTTTGAAATTTATCTTTGCTCCGTTAGCCAGAATAATCTCAACAATCTTGATATTAGAGCCAGAAATCGCTTCGTATAACAATGAGTTACCAGCCTCATTAATCTCATTGACTAAAGAAGGCCTCTCTTCCAAATACTGAGCCAAGTTATACTCCTCACCCTTCTCCATATACTGCCATAAAATATTATCATTAACCTCAATTTTGGATTGAAAGTCACATCCAATAGACGTTCCTAAAAAACATAAAATCAATACAGTTCGAAGTTTAATGAATTTCATAACAGCTCTAATTCTAATCCAAAGGCTTAATCGGGTAAAACTCAGAAGGCGTATGCTCTCGATCCATCAATTTACGTAATTGCACCACTACTTTGGGATTTTTAGCTGCAATATCATTTGACTCACTAATGTCAGTATTCAAGTCATACAAATGAATCTTGAGAGGTTGTTTATTTTTCTTTCGCAAGATGTCCTTACGAATTGCCTTCCATCGACCAGACCAAACTGCCTGCTGACCTCCATAACCAGAAAACTCCCGATATAAAAATTCACGCGGCTTCTGATTTCTACCATACAAGATATTAGCAATACTTAACCCATCAAGACCTGCTGGTATTGATTTTTTCTCACCGATCAAATCAAGTAACGTCGGTATCCAATCCTCAAGGCCTGTAACATATTCCGAAGTAGTTCCCGCCGGTACACGACCCGGCCAACGTACAATTAATGGCACACGAATCCCTCCCTCGTAAAGTGAACCTTTTAGACCTCGCAAAGGTTTTACACTCTCAAAAAAGTTATAGTCTACCTCCGCTTTAAGATGAGTAGTCCCATTATCCGAAGTGAATACGATAATTGTATTTTGGGCTAGGCCAAGTTCATCAATTAAATTAAGTATCCGACCTATATAACGATCCATTCTACTAATCATAGCAGCGTAAGCAGCGCGAGGCGTAAAATGCGGCGTATACCCATAACCATTTGCTCGAACGAACGGAGGATCATTCCATTCTTGATCAAGATAAGGCTTCAACTCTTCATCCGGGACATGCAAAGCCACATGCGGAATAACCGTCGGATAATAAAGAAAAAAAGGCTTATCTTTATTGTCACTAATAAACTTAAGGGCCTGTTCATTAATGCGATCTGGGGCATAATCCTTACCTTTAAATATATCATAGCTGTGAGGATCACTCGGATCTGCACCCTTTGGCAACGAAGCGTGCCCAGGCACTGGAGGCTCATTATCTAACGCTACTCGTTTAAGATTACTCCATAAATAATTTGGATAATAACTATGAGCATGGCGCTGACAATTGTAGCCATAAAATCGATCAAAACCCTGGTGAATAGGATCCCCTACTGAACCTGGAAAACCCAATCCCCACTTACCAAAAGCCCCAGTCGAATAGCCTTGATTTCGCAGCAACTCTGCAATTGTAATTTCATCTTTTGGAATAGGCCGCTGACCCTCTGGTTTTATCTCGCCGTTATTTCGAACAAAGGCATGCCCGGGATGTTTGCCAGTCATTAACACACACCTCGAAGGCGCGCACACAGCGTTACCAGAATAATTGCGCATAAAACGCATGCCTTGCTTAGCTAAGCGATCAAGATTCGGAGTTTTAATTTTTTTCTGGCCGTAGCTTCCTAACTCAGCATAACCAAGATCATCAGCCATTATGAAAACAACATTAGGTTTAACCAATTTTGCAGCCGAAATCTTTATAGTGCACGCTAGACTAAATAGAATTAAAGAAAGCTTCGCCAAATAGCTTCTATTCAATTGGGAAATCCGCATAAGCAATAGAGTCACACAACCAAATTAAAGGAACAAGGAAATGACACTCCAAATTATACTATTAAAGCGTAAAATCGGTTAATATCTCAGTTTCTTCCCTGCTTTGAAGGACACAGGCCAACGGGGTAACTGAGTCGATTGATATAGAACTGCGCAGCGCCTCAACCTTACTTTCGCCGGAAGCTAATACCCAAACCTCTCGTGCAGCACTCAGTACTGGATAGCCAAGTGTTACTCTTCGCAATGGAGGTTTAGGACCTGTTACAGCTCTGTATATCGCCTTAGATTCTAGCGCCTCCGCATCTCCTGGAAAAAGTGAAGCCACATGAGCATCTTCACCCATTCCAAGAAAGATTAAATCGATAACTGGCTGGCCATCGCCTTTGCAGTCGGNAAATCGCTGAAGTTCATCAGTGACTACTTGAACAGCCTCCGATTCATCACATTCAGTCAACACACGATGTACTTGGTTAGTCGGAATTCCTAGTGGGCTCAGCAAACCTTCATATGCAAGTTTGAAATTACTCTCATCATCGGTAGCCGGAACTAAACGCTCATCACTCCAAAAGAAATGTACATTTTTAAATAAGCTTGGCTGAGCCAATTCCACTACCAATTGGTAAAATAATTTCGGAATTCGCCCTCCAGAAAGAGCCACTGTAAAAGGTTTATTAGGATCACTTAAAGCTAAGCGATCGAGCCACATTTTTGCAGCATAACACGCCAAATCTTGCTTATTATTAAATGATTTAAAACCTCTCATTACTTATTAGCAGGTACTGGCGTGTGCCATAAATGGTTATCTACCTTAAGCAAATCATCAGCAGCGACTGGGCCCCAAGTTCCAGCGGCATAAAACTCCCGATTAGAAAGTGGGATTTCACCCCAGCCTTCACGAATACTATCAACAATCTGCCATGCTGTTTCAACTTCATCACGACGAATAAATAACGTTGCGTCACCTGCCATAGCCTCTAGTAATAAGCGTTCATAGGCTTCTGGAGTGTAAGCCCCAAACTCAGCATCATATCCAAAGTTCATTCTTACCGGACGAGTTTGAATACTATTTCCTGGCACTTTGCCGTTGAACCTAAGAGAGATTCCCTCATCAGGCTGTAAACGAAGCGTCAATGCATTAGCATGCAAATCCAAATTATCTTGTGCAGCAAAAAGTACATTTGGTGTCGGACGAAACTGCACGCGTACCTCGCTAGCACGATGTGGAAGATTCTTTCCAGTTCTAAGGTAAAAAGGAACGTCACTCCAGCGCCAGTTGTCAACGAACAATTTCATCGCCACAAAAGTTTCAATGTTTGACTCAGGATCTACGCGTTCTTCCTGACGATATCCATTACGGGCATCTTCATTAACAGTTCCTGCAAAGTACTGCCCTCGTACTACGTTTTTAGACACCATCTCAGGTGTCATCTTACGAATAGACTTCAATAGTTTGACTTTTTCATTACGAATATCCTCCGCTTCAAGCGATGGCGGCGGCTCCATAGCTACCAGCGACATGATCTGCAATAAGTGATTCTGCATCATGTCTCGCAATGTTCCAACCTCCTCAAAATAACCACCACGGCTACCCACCCCAATATCCTCACTAACCGTAATCTGAATATGATCAATCGCTTCGCGATTCCAAAGCTGCTCGAAGATAGCATTTGAAAACCGGAACATCATAATATTCTGTACGGTCTCTTTGCCTAAATAATGATCAATACGAAAAACCTGCCGCTCTCTGGCATGACGGATAAGATGGTTATTCAGTAATTGAGCTGACTTTAGGTCATGGCCAAACGGTTTCTCTACAACCACACGCTGCCATTGGGCAGCTCCTTCTTCATAGCGCTTTAGTAATTTATTAGTATGAAGCTGATCCACTACTTCACCAAACAAACTAGGAGAAATTGCCAGATAAAAAACAAGGTTTCTTGAAAGTTGACTATCTCCAAACTTAGCTAACCGGCCAGCTAAAGCATCGTATGCTACCGCATCCGTTAAATCACCACAGTGGTAGCAAAGGTTTTCAGAAAAAGACTGCCATTGTGAATCATTAACATTGCAGGTACGGGAATATTTTTCGATCCCAGCACGCATTTCCTCACGCCAACTTTCATCCGTTTTTTTCCGACGTGCAAAACCTACAACACGAAATGACTCCGGCATCTGACCGTCGATGTATAGATGATAAAGCGCAGGAATTAACTTACGAACCGTCAGATCACCACTAGCTCCAAAAATTACAATTGTACAAGGCTCATCTGCTTTGCGCCCATCTTCCAAGCCGGGTATTTGATATATTTTAGCCTTATCCACCATAAGTCTAGTACTTTAGTTTCTGGATGGGTAAAACGAAGTGGTGGCTGGACCCGGAATCGAACCGGGGACACACGGATTTTCAATCCGTTGCTCTACCAACTGAGCTATCCAGCCATCCCTCGAAGAGGGACGCGCATCCTACGCATCACCCCAAATTCTCTCAAGCAATTTCGGGACAAAAACACGACTTGGTATTTACTGGCCCAAATAGTTCAATGTTCTTTAAAATCATTGTGAAACTCGCGACCAGTTCGTGTTTCAGCAACATACCCTGCTCGAATAACAAAGTCCCCAAAACGCTCACCATCTTTTCTTTCCTTTGCATATCGTTCAAAGATCGGACGAAGAATCTCGGCAATCTCCTCAGACTTGGCCGAAACCTTGTATAATTTGTTTAATCGATCTCCAGTAAAGCCACCACCGAGGTAAATATTGTACTTACCCGGTGCTCGGCCAACAAACGCAATCTCTGCTATATAAGGACGCGCACAACCATTTGGACAACCTGTCATACGAATCGTGATCGGATCATTTTTAAGCTCCAATTCATCTAGGATAACTTCAATCTCACTGATCAAATCAGGAAGGTATCGTTGGCTCTCTGCTAGAGCTAATCCGCAAGTTGGTAAGGCCACACAAGCCATTGAATTTAACCGAAGACCAGACTGATCATAACAGTCATTCAAATTGTATTTAGAAAGCAAAGCCTCAATCTCATTACGCTTGTCTGGCGAGACGTTTGCAATTATGAGATTTTGGTTTCCAGTCAAACGAAAATCGCCCTCGTGAATCTTTGCAATTTCACGCAATCCTGTACGCATCGGAAAATCTTCTTGATCCAATACACAACCATTTTGAATATATAAAGTAAGATGGCAATTACCGTTCTCGTCGTCTACCCAACCATAACGATCACCGTTATGTTCAAAATGAAAAGGACGAACCTCGCTAAGTTGATAGCCTAAACGACTCTCGACTTCATTGCGAAACCAATCAACACCTCGATCTTCAATAGTGTACTTGAGCCGCGCATGCTTTCGATCAGTTCGGTCGCCATAATCACGCTGAGTGGTAACAATTTTTTCGGCAACATCTGTAACTTGATCAGGCATACAAAAACCAAGCACATCTGCCAATCGGGGAAAAGTCTTTTCCTGCCCGTGACTCATACCCATTCCACCACCTACAGAAACATTATAACCGACAATTTTTTCATCTTCTATTATTGCAATAAAACCAAGATCATTTGCATACAAATCAACATCATTGTTTGGAGGAAGAACAACAACCGTTTTTAATTTTCTAGGCAAATATGTTTTACCGTAAATAGGCTCATGTTCCGGCTCTGGATCAACAGTGACTTTTTGTTTTTCACCATTCTCATCTTCAAGCCAAATTTCGTGGTAAGCTCTCGTGGCAGGTGTAAGGTGATCACTGATAGCCTTAGCAACTTCCAATGCTTCTGCATGCAATTTAGATTGATAAGGATTTGGATTACACATCACATTTCGGTTTACATCACCGCACGCCGCCACCGTATCCATCAAAGAATCATTGATCTTCCTTATCGTAAGTTTGAGA
>NYWG01000005.1 GCA_002684915.1 Verrucomicrobiales bacterium | reverse complement strand
ATACAAATATACAAAAATACACATTCGAATTACAGGTTGAACCAAGTGCCTTTATTACCAATTCCTTTGTAGTTCCATTCCTTTATAAGAAGGAAAATTGAAGAATGTTATATTTTCAATCTGAAGCTTTATCTTTCATTCTTCTATTCAAAAAATCTTTAATCTTAATTGCTGATTTCTCCCCGATACCTGAAACTTGTTTAATTTGTTCTAGTGGGGCGTCGCGAAGCCGGTGCACCGAACCAAACTGTTTCAGCAACGCTGCCTTTCGACTGCCACCAACCCCTGGTAATTCATCCAGAATACTTTCTGAAATTTTCTTCAATCGCAGCTCTGAGTTGAATGTGTTCGCAAACCTGTGCGACTCGTCACGCACCCTCTGCAGGAGCTTCAGTGCCCCACTGTCCAATCCAAGCCGCAATGGCTTGCTTTCTCCTGGCTTAAAGATTTCCTCGAACTCCTTGGCCAGACCTATGGTTGGCAAATGATCCAAACCAAGCTTGGACAACTCGCGGCAGACTATCCCGAGTTGCCCTTTCCCTCCGTCGACAAGAATCAAGTCAGGCATCGCCCTCCCCTCATTCCTCAAACGTGTATAACGCCGCTTAACAGTTTCGGCCATGCAGGCAAAATCATTCTGTTCACTTACACTCTTTATTCGAAACCTTCTGTACTGAGATCGATCCGGCTTTCCATTCAAAAAACTGACCATAGAAGCCACCATAAATGTGCCGCTAATGTTTGATATATCAAAGCCCTCTATTCTTCTAGGAGGCTTATGCAAGCCAAGCGACTGGGCAAGCGCTGCAAGGTCGCGCTTTAAATCGATTGCACCAGGCAAATGTGGCCGAATCCTAGAGAATTTACGCGTCTTTCGGGTTGTATCACGAAGATCTTGTATGATATCTCGGCAACGTGCTGCCTTCTCAAAATCCAAATCTGCTGAGGCTTTTTGCATTTCCGCCTCGATCTCTTTTTCCCATTCTCCGGTTTGACCTTCTAAAAAGTCGCAAGCGGCGGCAACTTGTTTGCGATATTCCCCCAGAGTCACTTTCCCCGCGCAAGGCGCAGTGCAATGCTGCAAGTGACCGTAAAGGCAATGCTTAAAATCGCGCTTTGTTGGAACCAAGGGCCGACAACCGCGAAGATTGAATTTTTTCCTTAACATCGTTGTTGTTCGACGACAGGACCCACTGCTTACAAATGGACCAAAATACTTTGCTCCGTCATTTTGTCGCACTCTGGTAAATGTAAATCTCGGAATTTCGTCCTTAAGGTTTACCTTAATAAGAAGAAAATTTTTATCATCTCTGAAACTTACATTGTATCTAGGTTTGAATTCCTTAATCAGTTTTCCCTCAAGCAGCAAGGCCTCAGGCTCGCTCTTGACTATATGAATATCAAAGTCCTCGATCGCCTCAATTAATGCAGCAAGCTTAAGGTCCCATCCTTGTCGGCGTGATGGATGAAAGTATTGGCTGACTCGTTTTCGTAATGCCCGGGCTTTACCAACATAGATGACAGTTCCAAACCGATCCCTCATCAGATAGACCCCCGGCTTATGTGGAGTTTTACTGAGTTTGCTTCGGATACGGTCGTTAGCTGGCATTGCTTCCCTGCTTCTAAAGTTTTCAACGGATTGGTTCAAGAATTCTGACAACTCAATAAGTAATTAAGCATCGTATTGCCTTTGTCCTTCAATTATGTTGCATTCGTCGGTTCTGCCAATTCGGCAGCCAAAAACCCGAAAATTTAAATGACCCAACTTAACAGTAATCAACTATGGGACAGATTCAAAAAATATTACTTTGAGTTTCCGTCAATTAATCTGGGCCTAGATATCAGCCGCATGAAATTCGGTGATGAATTCATTGAAGAATTCAGGCCTAACTTGAAAAAAGCTTTTCAAGCCATGGATTCACTTGAAGCGGGCGGGATTGCGAATCCAGACGAAAATAGAATGGTAGGGCACTACTGGCTTCGAAATTCTAAATTGGCCCCTACGTCTGAAATCCGTAATTCCATAGATGCTGCCATTAAGACGATCGAGGTCTTTTCATCTGAAGTACACGACGGAATTATCAAGGGCGAAGGAGGTCGCTTCGAGCATCTGTTAGTCGTTGGAATCGGAGGCTCAGCCCTCGGCCCTCAATTCGTCTCTAAAGCATTATCTCACCCAAATAAAGACAAGTTGAAGGCTTGGTTCATCGACAACACAGATCCCGATGGAATAGATCAAATTAAATGTAAATTAGCGGATTTACTAGGAAATACGCTTATTATAGTGATTTCTAAATCCGGAGGAACCAAAGAAACACGTAATGGAATGCTTGAAATGCAAGCTGCATATAAGTCCGAAGGATTAGATTTTGCAAAACATGCTGTAGCTATTACAGGCGAAGGCAGCACCCTTGATAAAATTGCCGAAAAAGAAGGATGGATAAAGCGTTTCCCCATGTGGGACTGGGTAGGCGGGCGTACCAGTGAAACATCCTCCGTAGGACTGTTACCTGCCGCACTTCAGGGGATCGATATCATAGGCCTTTTAGATGGAGCAAGTTCCTGTGATCAAGTTACGAGGAGTAAATCATTCGAAGAAAATCCAGCTGCGCAGCTGGCCTGCATGTGGCATTTCGCAGGCGATGGTCACGGAAAAAAAGACATGGTAATTCTTCCCTACAAAGACCGCCTAGAATTATTTTCTAAGTATCTACAGCAACTTGTAATGGAATCCATCGGCAAAGAGCTAGATCTAGAGAAAAATGTAGTTAACCAAGGAATCGCGGTATATGGCAACAAGGGGTCAACAGATCAACACGCTTATGTTCAACAACTGCGCGAAGGCATTCATAATTTTTTTGTTACTTTCATTCGTGTATTAAAAGACAGAAGCGGTGAATCTCTTCATGTTGAAGAACTTGTAACTTCTGGCGACTACCTTGACGGGTTCTATCAAGGCACGAGGAAAGCCCTTTATGAAAATGATCGCGAATCTATAACTATTAATATTACAAAAATTAACAGTTTTAATATTGGCGTGTTGATCGCATTATACGAACGCGCCGTAGGCTACTATTCTACACTCGTACACATAAATGCATACCATCAGCCAGGAGTGGAAGCAGGGAAAAAAGCAGCTGAAGAAATCATCAGCCTACAAGTTAAAATAATCAATTTGCTTAGTAAAAATACAAATTCTGCTTATACAATTGATAAAATAGCTGATGCCCTAGAAGTCAATGCTAAGCGAGAGGAAGTCTATCATATATGCTTACACTTATCTTCAAATCCGTCTTCAGGCATAATAATAAATGAGGCTGATTCCATCGATCTTGTCACCTTCTCCGCCAAATAATAAATGTTCGCATATCCAAAACAATACGATGTAATAGTAGTTGGCGGAGGGCATGCCGGGGTTGAGGCAGCGCTTGCTGCAGCTCGCATTGGATGCTCAACTTTAATGCTAACCATGAATGCCGATACTATTGGGCAGATGTCCTGCAATCCTGCAATCGGCGGTTTGGCAAAAGGGCATATAGCTAGAGAGATAGACGCACTGGGTGGAGAAATGGGAAAATGCACCGACATGGCGGGCCTTCAGTTTAGGATGCTAAATACAAAAAAAGGCCCCGCCGTTAGAGCTCCCCGAGCACAGTGCGATAAGAAAGCTTACCANTTCCGCATGAAATGGATCTGCGAGCGCGAACCAAATCTAGATATCCGGCAAGGCCANGTTTCTCAACTCGTGCATAAGAAAGGGAAAGTAATTGGAGTTGAAACAACAATGGAAACCCGNTATGCAGGGANATCTGTTGTTATTACAACAGGCACTTTTCTAAAAGGCTTGATGCATGTTGGGGCCAANAAGCAGACGGGAGGAAGGGCTGGAGAAAGCGCTGTAGGAGGTTTTTCTGATTCATTGNAAGCGGTGGGNTTAGAATTGGGCAGACTAAAAACCGGAACTCCTCCNCGCCTATTAAAGCGATCCATTGATTTCTCCAAAACNGCTACNCAACCCGGCGANGATCCCGTTCCNAGTTTTAGTTTTTGGAAAGAAGATTTGTTCCACGTGGAACATTCAGGAATAAACCCTAAAGATGTAGGACATTCTGNCGGGAAGTACCCTCCTGGATCTATTTTGGACCGACTAAACGGCCAATTGCCATGCCACATAACCTATACAACGGACGAAACAGCCGAAATAATTCGAGCCAATCTCCATAAATCACCCATGTATTCAGGTGAAATTGAGGGAATCGGGCCTCGATATTGCCCCTCAATTGAGGACAAAGTTGTACGTTTTGCCGATAAGGAATCCCACCAAATCTTTTTGGAGCCTGAAGGAATAGGAACCGATGAAATTTATGTAAACGGATTCTCCACTTGCCTGCCTTTTGAAGTGCAATATGAAATGGTAAGATCCATCATAGGCTGTGAAAATGCAGAAATCCTTAGGCCTGCCTATGCCGTAGAGTATGATTTCGCCTTTCCTACTCAATTGAAAAACACACTGGAAACCAAACCATGCGAAAATCTATTTTTAGCAGGGCAAATTAATGGCACTTCAGGCTACGAGGAAGCTGGAGCTCAAGGCTTAATTGCAGGTATCAATGCCGCACTAAAAATTCAAAACAAAAAAGGCTTAGTTTTAAGGCGCGACCAAGCATATATTGGAGTACTAATTGACGATCTCATTACGAAAGGCACAGCTGAGCCTTACAGAATGTTCACTTCTCGCGCAGAATACAGGCTTTTGCTAAGACAAGACAACGCAGACTTGCGGCTTTGCGAAATTAGCAAGCAAACAGGCCTTCTTTCTAATCGACAATATGAAATTTTCTCCAGAAAAAAAGCTCAATACGAAAACGAACTAGAGCGAGTTAAAAAAACAAGGCAAGGAACCCACTCTTTAGAGCAACTTTTAAAGCGTAATGACTTCAGTCATAAAGACCTTCCTCAGCCGAATACTCCCCTTTCATCAGAAGTTGCTGAACAAGTTGAAATCAACATCAAATATGCAGGCTATATTGAAAGGCAAGAAATAGAAGTCGAACAATTCAAGAAAATGGAAGGCCGATCTATTCCCGAATGGATAGATTATGATCAAATCCCAGGCTTGAGAACCGAATCTAGACTTAAGCTGAAAGAAATACAGCCGGCTACGATCGGGCTGGCTTCTCGAATTTCAGGCATAAATCCTACCGATGTTTCTCTTTTGATGGTATGGATTAAGAGGGGAAAAAAAGAGGGCAATGATAATACTGACACCCAAGGCCCTCATAATTCTTGCTGCGGAGATCTTTAATGTTCCACGTGGAACAACTATTTTAATAATCTTTGGATAATAGGCTTTAACCTATCTTTCGTTTCACTAGGCCAAGCCTCTCTGGCTGTCATTATTGCATTATCCAAAACTTTATGGCTTGGCCAGCAAGATTTCTCTGGAATCATTTCAATTGCCTTACTGATAATGTTTTTAGCATTAGTTACATTTTTATTAAGGCATAAAATAATCTCCTCTACAGATACGGGGGCCGTCTCAATTTTCCAGCAGTCATAGTCTGTAACCATAGCTAAAGTGGCATATGAAATCTCAGCTTCTCTTGAACATCTTGCTTCTCCCAAATTAGTCATACCTATAACATCAAACCCCAGTTTCTGGTTACGCAAAGATTCTGCCCGAGTACTGAAAGCNGGNCCTTCCATATTAACGTAGACNCCTCTGTCATGGGTTGTAACGCCTAAATCCCGNGCCGCCCGAAGAAGGGTTTCCCTCAATTCATGACAGATCGGCTCTCCAAAAGGGATATGNCCAACAATCCCACNNCCAAAAAAAGAATGCGACGATGANTGCTTAGTATTATCAATGAATTGATCAATTAGAACGAAATCTCCAGGNNCATACTTTTCCTGCAATGATCCCACCGCGCTAACACTTATAATCCATGAAACANCTAATTGCTTCATTGCCCAGATATTCGCACGGTGGTTAAGCTCACTAGGAAGAATACGATGNCCCCTCGCGTGCCTAGGCAAAAACACGACATCTCTCNCTGAGAACTTGCCAGCCAGAAAATCATCAGAAGGCTTTCCGAAAGGGGTATCTATGCTTACCCAATCCTTTGCGTCAAATCCTTCAATATCGTAAAGCCCGCTGCCCCCAATGATCCCTATTTTATCCATAACAAAAAAGTAAATCAAACGGCATCACGTTCATAGCGAATTATAATTATATAAATATATCTTTTTGATAAATTATATTTAGTTTGTAATAAGATCTAGGTGGGCCATTCCCTTAGCTGTAAGCACCCACTTTTGCCCTTTCTTAAATACCAATTTGCGGCATGGCGCTGCTTTATAAACTTGAGGATCAACAGCAAGCTCGGTGGATTCCTTTAATTTTGATTTTTCTGAGGTTATCGGAATTATCCTAACTGGAACCCCGTTGGGATTTAGACTAATCTCATACCCTGCCAATTGTACATTTTTAGATTCTTTAACAAGTAAAGGGAACCTATTTAATAAGTTAAAATTCTTTGGTTTTATTACCTTTATTCGGCATAAAACCGGCTGTTCTTTTATATATTTTAATAAACTAAATTGTCGACGTGCTGCTGCGGCTTTCTTTTGAGACATAAAAATATCCCACGGATTGAGGCCTATCAAATTTTGCCCATTCCACTTTCCATGATCATTTCTTTGACCCGGAAAGCGATTCTTATACCAACTCGTAAAGGATTCATTTGCTAATACATTGATTTCAAAATGAAGGTGCGCTCTTTCTTTTGAAATCCCCTGTCTTGTGTTTGCTGTTCTCCCCATTGTTGCAATTATTTCTCCTGTCTTTTTGAATTGCCCGACCCTAAGCCCTCCCTCCATTTTTCTAAGATGTGCATAAAGTGTATATATTGTCATGCCGTCAATTTGATGCCGCATTACTATATAATTCCCGTAGTTTGAAAGCCCTGGCTTTGAATTAATATATGATATTATTCCGTCAGCCGCTGCGCTAACAGGATCTACAGGCTCCCCTTTCTTATCTCTTTCTACGCACTTAATATCTATCCCTTCGTGCATTTGCCACCCATCTGACCGAACACAACCGAAAGTTCCGCTCTCCCATGTCCGGCCTACTGTTGGCGTAAAGTATCGGTCTTCATTGCCTTCCAAAAAAATCGCCCTATTCGGTGTAGGAAGTTGAAACGCCTGTGCGACCGCACATGATTTTTGGACAAAAAGCGAGATTAGGAAAAGAAGTACTGCGACTCTAATCATCAGCTATTTTTTTTGATTTCCTTGATTGCGTTAGTTAAGCCTTTGACAATTTGTTCTGCTTCCTCACGAGTGCAGTCAGGGGTAAAACGAATTATACCTGTCGTTTTCCGCGTTGTTATCATTGGCGCTGCTATCATTCTTGAGTCTGTAAATTGGCAAAAAATTGCCATTCTCTTTCCCTTTGAAGAAGTTGTATAGCTCTCCAATACCGCAGTACCGTGTCTATTAAACTGAAACTGCAAAGCGAATCCCCCAGTTGCATCCATTAAAGTAACTCGTTCCAAGTCGGCAGTGTCTAGAAATGGTTTGCTGTTGACATAGAATAATTCCGGATCCGACGGGTAAATAGAAACCAACTTAGAATATTTTGTACCATCATTATTTTGCTCAATGAAAAAATTCACCAGGGCATAATTTTCACCAGGCTCTCGCTTCTTGGTTGATTTACATCCAAGACTCAATGCAATTGCAATAATCGGAGCAAATAATAAATAGTGTTTGAACATGAATCGGTGAATCCGCATAGTTGCTTTCCGCCTTTGTGCGGAAAATTTTTATACATCATGGGCAAACAACACAATAAACTTATCAAGCGTCAGCGTCGAAAAGCTTATCTAAAACGTAAGCGAGTCGCTTCCAAGAAATAAGCATATCTTTAGCGTCGATACCAGCAGGGCATAGACTGGGTGCTAACTAAATATATTTATAGAAATGGGAAAGATATATAAAAACATTATTGAAACCATTGGCCGTACCCCTCTGGTTAGATTAAACAAAGTCACCGAAGGAGTTGAAGCCGAGGTTTTGCTAAAATGTGAATTCTTTAATCCCCTATCCAGCGTCAAAGACCGGATTGGAATGGCGATGATCGAAGATGCAGAAAAAAGCGGCCGGCTCACCAGTGATACAGTGATCATTGAACCCACCAGTGGCAATACGGGAATAGCACTGGCCTTTGTTGCTGCTGCTAAGGGATACAAGCTTATCCTCACAATGCCAGAAACCATGTCTCTGGAACGTCGCACTTTACTGGCTATGCTCGGCGCAGAATTAGTACTTACCGAAGGGCCAAAGGGAATGAAAGGCGCTATTGAAAAGGCCAATGAACTAGCCGCAGCCACTCCAAATTCTTGGATCCCACAACAATTTGAAAATCCTGCGAACCCAGAAATTCATCGTCTCACTACGGCAGAAGAAATCTGGGAAGACACGAATGGAGCCGTGGACATAGTTATTGCAGGTGTTGGAACTGGAGGAACACTGACAGGCTGCTATGAGGTAATTCACCCTCGTAAAGCCACTTTCCAAGCTATAGCAATGGAGCCTGAAGACTCCCCCGTAATTTCTCAAACACTCTCCGGACAGGAGTTGACTCCTGGTCCTCACAAAATTCAAGGAACAGGAGCTGGCTTTGTTCCTTCCAACCTACACCTAAAAGGTGAAAATGGAGATGCACAGATCAAAGAGTGTATTAAGGTAAGTAATGATGATGCTTTCAAGATGGCACGCCGATTGGCCAAGGAAGAAGGAATACTCTGCGGCATATCAAGCGGAGCAAATGTTTGTGCGGCGCTGGAAGTAGCTAAACGCCCTGAGAATGCTGGGAAAACCATCGTTACCATCGCTTGTTCAACAGGCGAACGATACTTGAGTACGGCCTTAGCCGAAGAAGCTCGCGCCCAAGTTGGAGGATAATCTCCGAATTTCTTTATTATAATATAAAATGGAAGATATGGACTACTCGATATCAAGTAGAGCTGCATCGCTCGCCCCCTCGCTTACCTTAGCGATTTCAGCCAAGGCGAAAGAGCTCCGCGCAGCAGGAGAAGACGTTATTGGCTTTGGAGCCGGAGAACCAGACTTCGATACTCCTCAACATATCAAAGATGCAGCCGCCCAAGCTTTGGCGGATGGATTCACAAAGTATACTCCCAGTAGCGGGATTCCTGAACTTCGCCAAGCGGTTGCAGATAAATTCCACAAAGATTACGGCGTAGAATACGAGCCAAGCCAAGTAATAGTAAACTGCGGAGGAAAACATTCATGTTTTAACGCTATTTATGCTACCTGCGAAGCTGGCGACGAAGTAATAATCCCTGCTCCTTACTGGTTAAGCTATCCTGAAATGGCGAAACTCGCCGGCGCCAAGCCTGTAATCATTGAGACCACTGACGCTAGCGAATTCAAAGTTACACCTGACCAACTGCGAGAATCAATAACCCCAAAAACAAAATTGTTTATTCTCAATTCTCCCAGTAATCCAACCGGCTCAGTTTACTCAAAAGAAGAAATAAAGGCACTGGGGGATGTCTGCGTCGAAAATGGAGTACTGATAATGAGTGACGACATATACGAAAAGCTCGTTTATGAAGGAGCGGAATTTACCAGTGTTACAGGATTCTCAGAAGAACATCTTGCTCACACTATTATTGTACACGGCCTTGCTAAGGCTTACTCGATGACCGGGTGGCGAATCGGCTTTCTCGCAGCTCCAAAACCAATTGCTCAAGCAATTAATGCACTCCAAAGCCACAGTACAAGTAACGCTACTTCTTTTGCACAAAAAGGAGCAGTTGCTGCGCTTACAGGCCCTCAGACGCACTTAGAAGAGTGGCTAACCGAATTTAACAAACGCCGCAGTTACGCTGCCAAACGTTTGAATAATATGCCTGGCGTTAGCTGCGTTAACAGTCTCGGGGCTTTCTATTTGTTTCCAAACATTAAAGAGACAGGGCTTAAATCAGCTACGTTCTGTGATCGGTTATTGGAGCATTCAAAAGTCGCTGCAGTACCTGGGATTGCCTTTGGAGCAGATAATAACTTTCGTATCAGCTACGCTACCAGCATGGAAAACATTCAAAATGGCATGGACCGTCTGGATGCTTTCTGTAAGAGCTTATAAAACAGATATAGATTTATTCACATTGCTCACTCGTATAGTGTGAGGCCTTCGCGGAGTGCCATGAATCATAACTCTCCTAATACCCCTTTGGAAGAGTGGTCCATAGATGCCGCTAAAAAGAAGTATCATATAGCCCAATGGAGCGGTGGCTATTTTGATATCGACGACGAGGGAAACACCATATCTAACCCAAAGCCTGACGATTGCTCTGTAAGGATCAGGCTGAGTGATGTCATTGAAGAAGCGCGGCAAAAAAATCTGCGTACCCCTCTATTAATTAGATTCCAAGATATCCTTCAACATCGTGTCCAAACTATTAACGCTGCCTTTGATAAATCAATTAAGGAGTTCAACTACAAAAGCGGATATCGAGGAGTATTCCCAATAAAAGTAAATCAACTTCGCGAGGTGGTTGAAGAGATTCTGGAGGCTGGCAAACCGTATCACATCGGACTAGAAGTCGGCAGCAAGCCAGAATTATTTGCCGCACTAGCAATCCAAAAAAATCCGGAATCTCTTATTGTATGCAACGGATACAAAGATAAATCGTATATTCAGACGGCACTCTTGGGTCAGAAAATGGGGAAAACCGTTGTTCTCGTAATTGAGAAAATGGAAGAACTCTCTCCTATCTTGGAAGTTTCCAAAGCAATGGGCATAAAGCCCGCTCTGGGAGTAAGAGTAAAGCTATGGAGCAAAAGTGATGGCAAATGGGCTGCTAGTGGCGGAGAAAATGCTAAGTTTGGCCTAGGCACAGCGGATTTATTGGAATTAACGGAGCGCTTAAATAGAATTAATCTAGCTGAATGTTTTAAGCTACTACACTTCCACATAGGCTCTCAGGTCCCGGATATTTTTACCGTCAAAAAAGCGGTGCAAGAAGCATCCCGCTACTACGCCAAGCTATATAAATTAGGATATCCTATACAGTGGTTCGATGTTGGGGGAGGTCTTGCAGTAGACTATGATGGTAGCCGCTCCAAGAGTGATAGCTCAAAAAACTATTCATTACAGGAATACGCTAATGACGTGGTTTACCATTTGGCAGAAGTCTGCAACGAAGAAGGAGTTCCTCATCCAGAAATTATAAGTGAAAGCGGCCGTGCAATTGTTGCGCATCATAGTGTCCTTGTTGTTGAAGCTTTCGGGCGTATGTCCAAATGCAGTCAAGTTGACAAAATTGCCTACAACAATAATGAACATGATTTCGTGAGTGAATTGCGAGAATTGAGGGAGCGCCTCAAATCATCCGGAAAAATGGAGTCATGGCATGACGCCAAAGAAATTAAGGAAGCCGCACAAAGCATGTTTAATCTTGGCATTCTTGAGCTCGATGACAAAGCAAAGGTCGAATCGTTATACTGGGAGATAAGCCAAGCCGTCGTTCAGGACTTTGAAGACCGCTCAATTGTCCCGACAGAGATACAGCAACTCAGCGAGAATTTGTCTGATCAGTATCTTTGTAATTTTTCGGTTTTCCAATCACTAATAGACCACTGGGCTTTGAATCAACTTTTTCCTGTAATGCCCCTTAGATATTTGGACCAGCCCCCAGAGCAAGAAGCCCGTCTAGTTGATATTACCTGTGATTCTGACGGTCAAGTCGACCACTTCATCGGCCAAGAAAGGCCGCGCAACACTCTATCCTTACATCTTCCGTCAATCGCCGAGCCCGGTCCTTATCATATCGGATTTTTTTTGATGGGTGCGTACCAAGATATCATGGGAGATATGCACAATTTATTTGGCCGAGTAAACGANGTTCACGTATTTACCGANCCTAACCAGAAAAAAGGGTATTACATNAAAGACGCAATTAAAGGGGATTCCATCGCAAACGTACTGGGCATNTTGCAGTATGACNAAAAAANACTGATNCAAANCATGAGAACTCAAATAGATAATGCAGTNTTAAAAGAGCAACTTGCCCCCTCGGAAGGATCAAAACTNCTCGATCACTACAAGGAAGGATTGAGCGANCAAACCTATTTAAGGATGTGAAAATGGATNAATCAAAACCCCATACGCAAGATTTGCTGCCTTCATTAGCGAAGATTGCACGCGGTACATCCATTCTCTTTTGGGGGCTGCCGACCACATTAATCGTTGCAGTCATGGCCACAATGTCAAACTGGACTGATGCAGCATTTCCTATGGGAATGCTTTTACCGCCGGTGGCTTTCGGAATGCTTTGGTATGGATTACTGCTATTCGAGGTTTTCCAGCCTCAAGAACGCATTTGGCAAAACTCACTTTTTCAAGCGAAACTTTGGGGCCTCGTTAACCTAGGCCTGTCGCCATTTTTACATTGGCACCATCGCGCTCCAGACGAAGTTTACTTTAGGGCAGCTATTTGGCTACTAGCTTTGGCGTTCATATTCTATTTAATGGCACTAAACAAAGTGCTCGCAAGATTGTCAGCTATGCTGCCAGATGAAACGCTCCGAGTTGAATCTCAATTATTTTCCAAAATGAATCGGATGCTACTATCAATGATCCCAGTTGGATGGGGATTGATGTTCGTGTTACCGTTAATAGACGATCCTCCGGTATTTATTCTTGGGTTGCTGAAATTCATCATGAACATGCGACCTTGGCTTTTTATGGCATTTGTTCTGGTTCCCATTTCTATGAGCATGTCTCTACTCTGGAAAACAAAGGAATCTATTTATGCGAGCGTTTTCAACGCGGGACGTTAAGGCTTGGAAATAAAGTCATCAGATTATATTTTAATTACGTCTCTAACATGAAAATATTAAAAAAATTTATTCTTATTCTGGGGCTCTGCTCTACAGGCGTATCCGCCGAAGAATCCCGATGGTGGAAAGGGAACCTTCATACACACTCTCTTTGGAGCGATGGAGATGATTACCCTGAAATGATTGCCGATTGGTATCGAGAGAATGGCTACAATTTTCTTGGCATCTCGGACCACAACATTCTTGCAGAGGGAGACCGGTGGATTCATGCCGAAAAAAACGCTGGAGGGAGATTGGCATTCGAAAAATATCTCAAGAAGTTTGGATCCGATTGGGTAGAGCATAAAACAGAGAAAAATATTCCAAAAGTTCGGCTAAAAAATTTCTCTGAATATGAAGCCAAGATGAGCATTGAAGGGAAATTTTTGTTGATGCAAGCGGAGGAACTGACCGATCAATTTCAGGGCGTCCCCATTCACCTAAACGCAACAAATCTAAAGAACTATATCCCTCCCCAAGGTGGAAGTAGCCTAAGCTCTGTTCTTCAAAATAATGTCAACGCTGTCATGGATCAGCGAAAAAAAACGGGGCAACTCATGTTTCCGCATATCAATCATCCTAACTTTGGATGGGCCCTTAAACCTACTGATATGATTAAACTGAAAGGCGAACAATTCTTCGAAGTCTACAACGGACACCCAGCAGTAAATAACTATGGCGATGCCAAGCATCTTAGTACCGTCCAAATATGGGATATCATCAACTCATATAGGGTAGGTATACATAAGCTCCCCCTAATGTTTGGACTTGCCACGGATGATGCACATAACTACCACCAAATAGCCGTGGGTAAAAGCAACACTGGACGTGGGTGGGTAATGGTAAAAGCCCCAGCCCTGTCTCCTTCCTCCATCATAAAAGCAATGGAGCGAGGGGATTTTTATTCCTCGAGCGGAGTTTCCATTTCTTCAATTAAGACATCCGGCACCGCCTTCTCATTCAAAATCTCAGCAGAAAAAGGCGTGACTTACACAACATGGTTTGTCGGAACACGAAAGGGTTTCAAGAGTAGCAAAGATTTAGCCAAGCGTAATTCATTAAATCCAAGTGAAGCCGGCATCGGGGAGATACTAAGCCAAACAACTTCTATTGAACCTAATTATATATTTAAGGGAGATGAATTATACGTTCGAGCTCACGTCGTATCTTCAAAAAAGAAGGCCAACCCTTATTCCCTAGGAGAACAAGAACAGGCTTGGCTTCAGCCCGTATCACCGAGAGAATAACCGCTCTTTGCATTCTAATAATGAAAAAGAATTGAATATCGGAGCGTGAAGCTTCGTTCTTTTTAGACTACTTTTTGGAAAGGTTTATGAGTTTATCCCTTCAGAAAATCGCCATTTTAGCCCTTGCTATAGCTATAGGGCAGGTGTCGTTATGGGCGGATGAGGCCAAACCTCTTGGCAAGCCGAAAAGCCAAATAGATTTTAGCACAGATGTGCTCCCCATTATGAAAAGTCTCTGCTTCGACTGCCACGGGAATAAACGTGCCAAGGCGGAACTGAACCTTGAATCATTTGAAACGGATCCTGATTTTTTTCGGAATGCACGCATCTGGGAGCGTGTGAGCCATGTGCTTCGCATTCGGGAAATGCCGCCTGAAAACAAACCACAGCCTTCCGAGGATCAACGGATTTTGCTAGCGGATTTTATCGATGCGCAATTAGCTAAGTTTGATTGTTCAAATCCTGACGTTCCCGTTAATCCTGGTCGTGTAACACTGCGCAGGCTAAATCGTAACGAGTACAATAACACAATTCGTGATTTATTCGGATTAGATTTCCAGCCTGCCGAGGATTTTCCTAATGATGAAGTAGGATACGGCTTCGACAATATTGGCGACGTTCTTTCAATTTCTCCAATTTTGATGGAAAAATATCTCCAAGCAGCTGAAGAAATAACAGCGCAAGCGATCAAAACCAACATTCCTCCTTATCCCCCCGAAGATGCAATACGGACAAAAAAATGGGGAACTCGTAGTGACGATGATGCCGTTCGAATTGAAAATGACAGTTACTGGGGATTATGGCGTGAAGGAAGTATCGACATCCGCTACCCCTTCCGCTCAAAAGGCGAATACATTCTTCAAATAAATGCCTATGGTACCCTCGCAGGGGAAGACCTCCCAAAAATGCAGGTGTCTTTAGATGGCAAGGTTTTAAAAACATTCGACGTCAAAGCTTTGGAAGATGACCCCAAAACATTTTCGGTCAAGCTGAACACAAACAAAGGTAATCATCGAATCTCCATCGCATACTTAAACAACTACGTGAATGATGACTCCCCAGACCCTGCGCTGCGCGGAGACAGAAATCTTTTTATCCGGCAAACAAAAATGATTGGGCCTCTTGACGCCCCTCAGCCAAAACTACCTGACTCACATCGCCGCGTAATAGTTCGCCAACCGACTCCAAATGAAACCCGGAAGGTTGCACAAGAATCATTAACCCAATTTGCTAATAAAGCATTTCGCCGCCCCGTTGAAAAAAAAGAAATTTCTCGACTNCTCTCATTCGTCGACATGGCTCAAGCCGCTGGTGATTCTTTCGAAAAAGGCATGCAGCTGGCAACACAAGCTATTCTNGTATCTCCNCATTTCCTGTTCCGATGGGAGCTCGATGCTCGNCCNANCAGTACAGAATCAATTCGAAAATTAAATGACTGGGANCTTGCNTCCCGACTATCATATTTCCTCTGGAGCAGTATGCCTGATGATGAGCTCCGTCTTTTAGCAAAAAGTGGAGAGCTCTCAACCCCTAGCGTGTTAGCATCTCAAATTCGCCGAATGCTCTCGGATCCTAAGTCTGATGCTCTCGTCGAAAACTTTGCTGGCCAATGGTTACAAATTCGAAATCTTAATACTGTAACCCCCGATCCTGAAAAGTTTCCTGGTTTCAACGATCGCCTTCGTAATGCCATGAAGAAAGAGACAGAGCTATTTTTCTCCGCATTAATCCGCGAGGATAGAAGTGTGCTTGAATTTATCGACTCGGACTTCACGTTCCTAAACGAGCGGCTTGCAAAACATTACCAAATTGAAGGTGTGACGGGGGATAAATTTCAAAGAGTGAGCTTGCCCAAGACAAGTGGCAGGGGAGGGATCTTGACACAAGCCAGTATCCTTACAATTACTTCCAACCCCACTCGGACATCACCAGTTTTGCGAGGCAAATGGATCTTAGAACAAATTCTTGGCACTCCGCCTCCGCCTCCGCCTCCCGACGTGGAAGAACTTGAGGAGACAGAAGAAGCCTCCGCTAGCAGCTCACTTCGTGAACGCCTTGAAATACACCGATCGAAAAGTGAGTGTGCTACCTGCCACGCAAAAATGGACCCTCTTGGCTTTGCTCTAGAAAACTTTGACGCCATCGGAGCTTGGCGAGATGTGGATGGTAAATTTCCAATCAACCCTTCTGGAGAACTTCCAACAGGAGAAGAGATTAATGGGCCAGAAGGGCTTAAAACCGTGCTTAAATCTCGTGAAAGTTTTATTCGCTCACTATCCGAAAAATTGCTAACTTTCGCTCTCGGGCGTGGTTTAGAGTATTATGATAAATGCGCAGTGGACAAGATTTGCAGGGACTTGAGATCTAACGATTTCCGTTTCTCGTCGCTTATTAGTGGCGTAGTAAATAGCAAACCGTTCAGGTTTAGTAACTTACAACTAGAGAAAAATGACTAAAAAAATCCCTAGACGTACATTTTTAAAAGGCTTCGGAGCCGCAGTATCGCTGCCCTTGATGGAAAGCATGGCTCCGATCAAAGCACTAGCCAACACAACTGATCAGGCCCCTGTTCGCATGGCATTCATGTTTGTGCCAAACGGGATCCACATGGAGGAGTGGAAGCCGAGCGCTGAGGGAGCTCACTATAATCTGACTCGAATCTTAAAACCTTTATCTCCAGTTCATCGAGATATCTCTATCCTCAGCGGATTGACTCAAGATAAAGGGAGAGCCAATGGTGACGGGGCTGGTGATCATGCCCGAAGTGCTGGAGTTTTCCTTACAGGGGTTCAACCTCTTAAAAGCCAAGGGGCAGAAATTCGAGCTGGCGTTTCTGTAGATCAATTTGCCGCACAAAAGGTTGGTCATAAAACCCGCTTTGCATCTCTAGAACTGGGAACCGAAAGAGGGAGGCAATCCGGAAAATGCGACTCCGGCTATAGTTGTGCCTATTCCAATAACGTTTCTTGGCGCAATGCTACGACTCCAATGACTAAGGAAACTAATCCGAGATTGGTCTTCGAGCGCTTATTTGGAAACGATGCAAAAGGAGAAAAAAATGAGAGCTTGGCAAAGCGGCAACGCTATCGCAAAAGTATCCTCGATTTTGTTTTAGAAGATGCCAAGGCTTTAACCCGAAAGGTCAGTGGGAATGATAAAGTTAAACTCGATGAGTATTTGACGGCTGTTCGTGAAATAGAACGAAGAATTGAACGTGCTGAGAATAACAAAGATTTAACACCTAACTTACTAGCGGGCATTGAAAAACCAGATGGAGTTCCAGATAACTATGGAGATCACATTCGCCTTATGGGTGATATGATGATTCTTGCTTTTCAAGCTGACGTCACTCGTATTTCAACATTCATGCTAGCTAACGCGGGTTCCAACCGTAGTTATAGAGACATTGGTGTAAATGAAGGACACCATTCCCTCTCCCACCACCAAAACGATCACGTTAAGCTAGAAAAAATTTCAAAGATTAATACTTTCCACGTCGAACAGCTTTCATACATTCTTCAGAAGATGAAATCTATTCGCGAGGGCGAAGGATCCCTGCTCGACAATACAATGATCGTTTACGGCAGCGGCATTAGTGATGGCAACAAGCACAACAACGAAAATCTTCCGATTCTTTTAGCAGGACGCGGCGGCGGCTTAATTCGCCCAGGCCGCCACATCCAGTATAGTGAAGATACCCCGTTAAATAACCTCTTTGTGTCCATGCTTAACCAAATGGGCGCGACAACAAATTCGTTCAACGACAGCACAGGATCCCTTCCTTTTCTTACTTAAGAAAAAACCGACTGGTTGAAGCTTTTCCCATCAATAGTGGGATTTACGCGCATGAATATATTTAAAACGGTTTTCGCATTAATCATTAGCGCTATGTTGGTTTGTGCCAACGAAGTTGATGATTTAATTAAAGACCTTGAAAGCGTAGATAAGGCAAAACGGCGCGAAGCCGCGCGATCACTCTCATTACTTGGAGCCAATGCCAAAGCGGCAGTCCCTGCCCTGATTAAAAGATTGGATGATGACGAAGAACAGGTGTTTTTTTGGTCTGCAACCGCACTAGCAAAAATTGGGCCCGATGCTAAAGCCGCTACTTCAGAATTGATCAAACGCCTTCGACGCAGTCAACGACGATACAAAGATCAGATTCATGTTCGAATTGTTCACGCGCTTACTCAAATAGGCCCCGCCACTATCCCCCAATTGATCGAAGCTCTCTCCTCTGATGATAACTTTGTTAGATATGGCGCTGCAGTAGTTCTAGGAAATCTCGGCTCAGATTCGAAAATTGCCGCATCTCCGTTATTTGTCTTATTGGGAGATGATGCTGATAATGTGCGAACTGCCGCCAGCTCTGCACTTGGTAAAATCGGGCCACCGGCATATACACAAATCATAGAAGGACTTTCTTCTGACAAAGCTATAATTCGGAAGGCGGCCGCTAATGCTGTGATCTGGCTTTCTGCAAGCTCCAGCCCTGCCATTAAACTTGCTGAACTATTGACGGAAGAATCCTCACCTGAAGTGAAGGCCATTGGATTAAAGTCGCTCAGTCAAATAGGATTTCCCGCCAGTTCCCTACTTCCTATATTACAGCCTGCTTTAGATTCAGAGCTCCCTCAACTTAAACAAGCAGCACTCAGTGGAATCCTGAGTCTCAGCCCGAATAGTAAGATGGCTATCCCACATCTTATCGAACGATTGAATTCCATTGATTCCAACAAACGCGATCAAGCGATCAGTTTACTAGGAAGACTGGGGGCAGACGCAGCGAACGCCGTTGACGCATTAATAGCGCTTCACGATAAAACAGAAATAGAAGAACAGAAAAAAATAAGACAAGCTCTTATAGATATGGGGCCTGCCTCAATCGACGGAATTCTTGCTTCTTCCGTCAATAGTCCTTTGGATAAATTGACAGAATCTGTATGGCAGGCTGAGTGCCTAGACCAAATAGGGATTCAAGCCGTTCCTCAATTAATCGAAGGCATCAAAGATCTCCCCTCCGATGGAGCAGGATTACTAGCCGTAATTTCCCTTGAGAAAATAGCCGATAAATCACTAGCCACTCAAAAGGCAATTCTCCCCCTACTCATTCATGAAGAAGCCGCATTCCGCGCAGCAGCACTCAGGGCCCTAGTCGCTTCAGCATCAAAGCCACAGCTTTTAATGCCTCGACTAAAAAATGCGATGGCCGATCAGGCCCCCCTCGTTCGCCAAGCCGCAATGGATGCGATGGCCGGCTTAGGCGCCACTGCTAAAGGCGCCACTGCTGCACTAGTCAAAAGCCTCAATGACAAAGATTCAGCTGTAAGGCTTAGCGCCATTCGCGCTATAGGAAAATTAAATAGTGAAGATGCTGATTTGGCAAAAAGACTCGTTCAATTTCTTAACGGGGCGGATGCTCAAACTCGTTTAGCCGTAGTAACCTCGCTTGGCGGATTCCGCCAGCTCCCTAATTCTGCTGTTAATGATTTAGTAGAGGTTCTTAAAATCGAAGATGCAGAAACTCAGTCTGCAGTTTTCAGGGCATTATCCAAACTCGGGGATTCGGCCAGGACAGCACTTCCTGCTCTGAACAACGCGCTAACACACCAAGATGCCTCTGTTAGGACTGCCGCGCTGAATGCCTTAGCCAAAGTGGAGCCCGATAAATCAAAATTACTTAATGCTCTGGAATCCCAGCTGGAAGACGGCAATGCTACCGTGCGACATGCAGCAATTCGCGAGTTAGGAGATCTTGGATCTAACGCGCGCCCAGCTGGAAAAGCCTTATTTGCACGTTTTAGAACAACTGAAGATCGCCAAGTAACAATGGAAGCGTTGAGGAAAATCCGAGTACGCGATGTAAATCTTTATATTTCGATCCTTCAGAACGATGAGCCTTTAGTACGATTCTTTGCCTGCCAGGCAATTCGACGAGCAGGGAAAAAAGCGAGTTCTGCGGAACCTGCTTTAACAAAATTAAAGGACGATAGCTATGACTTCGTACGACGCGAAGCTCGTCGTGCACTTGAGGCCATTCGCTAATCTTACTCAAATATTTATTTCCTTATAGGAGTGATTTTGTAACCTACACCCCTCTCTATAACGTCTGTAAATTTATTAATATCAAAAACTTAAGCTTTTTCTTCTTATGACACACAATCACAAATCACTATATCTAGTTTTATTCAGTTTAACTTTGGTCATTGGGCAAACGTTAATTGCGCAGCCATCTGATAGACCTCCTCGCGGGGGAGGGCTTGACCGTGACGGATTACGAAAGCAATTGCTTGAAAGATTTGACAAAAACAAAGATGGCGAACTCGACGACGACGAACGAGAAGCAGCACGGGAATCATTTGGGCGCGGGAATCGTCCGGAGGGCTCTCCTCGCGCACAAGGACGGCCCCCTCAACAACCAAGCCGTGCTGGACGCAGTAGTCGAGGCGGTCGAGGCGGCCGAGGCGGTCGAGCACAACGAATTAGTGTAGTCCCAAAATTTGACAAAGACGGCGATGGCATCCTCAACAAAGCCGAACGTACTGAAGCCCGCGAATTCGTTCTAGAACAAAGAGGCGGCGGCGATCGAAATGAGAGGCCTCAAAGACCTGACGGCGATCGAAGAGGAAGGCCTCAGAGACCTGACAACGACCGGGGAGGACGGCCTGCTCCTTCAAACAGGGAAACCCAAAAACCCGAACGTGATTTCTCAAAAGCCGAACGCCTCTCTCCATCAAATCAAAAGGCTTCAAAGAAATCTCTTTATGACGAAGGTATCTTGAGGACTTTATTCATCATGACCAAAGACGATGAGTGGAAGGAGGAAATGGAAGCATTCTACCGTACGGATGTCGCTGTGCCTGCAGATCTAATAGTTGACGGAAAACTCTATAAGGACATTGGATTAAAGTATCGCGGTAATTCATCATATTTTTCTGTTTCTCCAGACTTGAAACGGTCGATTAATCTCTATCTGGATCATAAGGACCAAAAGCAAAAATTACTTGGCTATAAGACCCTTAATCTCCTAAATGGAAATTCTGACCCTACATTTATGCGTGAGGTTATATATTCGCACGTCGCTCGTAATTATATCCCTGCCTTTAAAGGCAACTTCGTAAAAGTAGTCATTAACGGCGAAAGCTGGGGCATCTATTCACACATTCAACAATACAATAAAGATTTTCTGGAAGATAACTTTAAAACTCGAGGCGGAGTTCGGTGGAAGATCGGTGCCGGCGGCGGCGGTAGCGGCACACTTAAATATCCTGGAGATAAGAAGGAGAACTTCGGCGGCTTTCAGCAACGAACAGAAAACGCGGACGATGCTTGGAAAGAACTCCGTCAATTTACTAAGCTTCTTGACGAAACCCCGATAGATGAGCTTGATAAAAAGCTACATGGCCGCCTCGATGTTGATGGCGCTTTATGGTCGCTGGCATTGGAATGTGTTTTTCAAGATGAAGGCTACTTCACAAGAGGAAGTGACTATAATTTATATCTAGATCCGGATGGCCGTTTTCACCTTTTGCAGCACGATGGAAATGAAGTAATGAGTATTCCAGGTGGCCCTGGAATGCCATCAGGTTTACGAGGCCCTGAACTGGAACCATTCTACAATGCCGATAACGAGGATCGCCCTCTGATGTACAAAATGTTTCAAGTTCCTCATCTAAAGGCTCGATATCGTCACCACCTAAAAACCATTACTGAAGAATGGATCTCTTGGGACAAAATTGGTCCCGTCGTCAATCAGTATGCTGCTCTCATAAGAGAAGAAGTGAAAAAAGATGTGCGTAAACATAGTTCATACGAAGCCTTTGAAAAAGGGCTCGTAGAATCTATCTCAGACGGAAGGAGAACTAAGCTTGGATTAAAACCTTTCTCAATCGGCCGCCGTGAATTTCTACTAAACCACCCGGACATAAATATCCCATCCCCTAAGATTGCTTCGTTAACTAAAGTGGATGAGGCCAAATCTACTGAATCCATACGGATCGTGGCTACAACTACCGGCAACACCAAGGCTGAAACCGTAATTCTTTGGCACGCTGATGGATTCAATGAATCTTACACTCCAGTCACCATGCACGATGATGGCAAGCATGGTGATGGCAAAGCTGGTGATGGAGAATTCGGCGGAGATATTCCCTCCCAACTTGCAGGTAAAAAAGTGCGCTACTATGTAGAGGCTCGCTCTGGCGGGAAAGAAATGACATCGGACTTTTATCCTGCGCGTGCTGAATCAGCGCCTTTAACTTTCCGCGTTAAAGCAGCAAAAGCATCGGACTCTATGCTTCGAATAAACGAGGTCGTAGCAGAAAACAAATCGGTCGCAAAAGACCAGCAGGGTGATTTCGACGACTACATAGAAATCGTCAACACCTCTGGATCTAAAATTGATCTATCAGGTAAGTTTCTAACTGACGACACTAAGAATCCTCGCAAATGGAAATTCCCGAAAGGAACCCATATTGAGGCAGGGGAACATCTTATCATCTGGGCAGATGAAAACGGGAATGCCGAAGGGGGTTTACACGCCAACTTCAAATTAGACAAAGCCGGAGAAACTATTCAGCTCATCGACAGTGACTCAGATGGAAATCTAATTCTCGACGAGATCAAATTTGCCAAGCTTGAGACGGACCAAGCCTTCCGACGAATTCCTGATTCCAAAGGCAAGCCTTCTCTAGGCAATCCCTCTCCTGGTAAAAAGAACTAAGTATCTTTCTTATCGACCTTGCAGCCCTCCCTATAATAGGAGGGTTGTTTTTTATTTGGCTCTCTGCCCGGATAGCAGTAGGCCCGACCTAGTAAAACAAATCCTGTTTTTAGGAGAAGCCATTTGCCCAACTAGGATTCGTCCTTAGCAAAACAAAGCTGCGACGCATAAGCTTGTGTGGCTGCGAGAGGGGAGCTTTGTAAAATCTCATAGCCTGAAGGGGGCTCAAATCTAGCGTAAAGACACAATTGCCCCTGGCTTTAGCGCGTGATTGGGCATTTCAGCAATCGTGTCAAAAGTTCGCATCGTGGCTGGTTTTTCAATTGTGTTTTTGCTCTCGTCAAACACTCC
>NYWG01000004.1 GCA_002684915.1 Verrucomicrobiales bacterium | reverse complement strand
AGCAATTGTTCTCACTTAACCATAACTTAAACTGTTTCAGTTGGTCTGGTTGAGCAAGTTCGCGGGATGCCAAATCACCTAATCGTAAACCTATCGCATACGAACCATTGGGGCTTACTAGCTCCTTAACACGAAGGGTATTATCTCTAAGAGATCTAAAAGTCTCTTCCCAATCACTACCTCGGTGAATATTAGTGCAATAAGCTAAATGAATGTTATGGCTCAGTTTCATTATTACTGAGTAATATCATAAATCTTCTGGCTTTAAAAAACGAGGACTCTGCGCCATGAAATCAATTGGGTTCTGATAAACAATTTTATCAATATATTGAGGATCCTTACCTCTCCGCTTCATTTCTAGCATCGCCTGTGGCACAGCTAAAGGAACGCTCGCCCCCCAATCACATGCGCTATTCATCCAGATACGTTCATGGCCAAAAACTTCAAGAATATCAATTGCACGATTAGATGTGCATTTAGTCTCTGGATAAAGAGTCATCCCCGCCCAAAAACCATCATCAAGCACCATCTTCACTGTATGCTCTTCTACATGGTCAATAATACAACGTTCTGGCTTTATTCGGCTATCAGCTTTGAGAATATCCAGAATCAATTGAGTCCCTTTGCGCTTATCCTCCAAATGCGGAGTGTGAACTAAAATCAACTGATCGTTATTAACAGCAAGATCAATGTGTTTCTCCAAAACTAATACTTCATTTTTGCTGTTTTTATTCAAACCAATCTCGCCAATACCAAGAACATTGGAACACTGCATAAACTCAGGAATGATTGATAAAACCTCTTCCGCAAGTTTTACATCTTCAGATTCTTTTGGATTAATACAAAGCCACGTATAATGAGGCAAACCGAATAAGGCAGCCCGCCTAGGCTCATGCTGTGTCAATTGACAAAAATAATCATAAAAACCCTGAGGCGAACTGCGATCAAATCCAGCCCAAAATGCAGGCTCACATACAGCCTGGCAACCAGACATGACCATAGATTTATAATCATCGGTAGTGCGGCTGACCATGTGACCATGAGGCTCTATATATCGCATGTTCAGTTAATATTCCCCGGCCAAGCACCACATGCTGCCTTAGTAGTAGCCTTGGGGATCGGGTCGTGAGTTGGATCGCTAAATGCTAATAATACTTTCTCTGCTCGATTAGGTTCAGTTTCACTTAGTTCCTTCAAGGCTTCTACAAACTGATCATATCGAAAATCCAATTCACCCTCTGCTCTATCTACTCGGTCCATAAAAGCTGCAATATCGATTAATCTTGACCTTGCATCCAAAAAGTAAAGATCCAGAATATTTTTTCGGTTATCCATATCTTCTAAAGTAAGACAAATAAACACCCTTAACTATCATTTGGCAACTAATTGATTTATATTCTAAGACCTCTTCTTTGCTACTCGATGACGCCAGAATACAGCCAGAATACTACCGATAATACAATGAGTTACCGCGCTTACTGCGCATGGAACTGTAGCCAATGACAATATGGAAAAATGCTTTGATGCCAAAGCTGCACCAAGTCCACTGTTTTGCATACCAACTTCAATAGATACGGTACGGCATGATTCTTCATTAAATTTAAATAATTTAGCAAAAAGATAACCCAGACTAAAACCACCTATATGCAAAGTTAAAACAGATACTACTAAAATACGCCAATTATCAATTATAGATTCACGGTTTTGAGACAGTATATATCCAACAATCAAAATAATAAAAACCACCGATACAAACGGGGATATAACAATTAGTTTTTTCGCAGCTTTATAGAAAAAATGATTTAATAACACTCCAGCAGTAACAGGTAATATCACGATAATTAATATGTCTTGAAGAAGAGCAAAGGCATCAACCGGCACCCTCTCCCCTACATAAAACTTGGTTAAAAAAGGAGTCAACAATACAGCAATCATAGTCGAAGCAGCAGTCATACCCACAGACAGCGCAACATTAGCCCTAGCAAGAAAAGCAACAACATTTGAAGCTGTTCCACCAGGGCAACAGGAAACAAGAATTAATCCAACTGCTATATCACGAGGAAGGTTCATAAAATATCCAATACCCCATCCCAGAAAAGGCATGAGAACAAATTGTAATGTCACACCACCAAGCAACGCAGATGGCAAAAGAAACACTCTTTGAAAATCCTTGAAAGTTAAAGTTAGCCCCATTCCTAACATTATCAAACCTAAACCGATTTGAATTAAAGTAGTCGAATACCAACTGAATGCATCAGGCCAAACAATAGCCATTATGGTTACAAGCACTGACCAGAGCGGAAATAAATTTGTAAGCCATTTGAAAAAAGTATTCACTAGGGAATTGAGCCTTATAAATACTGTTATCCACAACAAAAAAAACAATTTAGAGCCAGCTATAAGAGGCTTAAGCTTGTCATACTTACAGACTCGAACTATTTTTATCTGATGAAGTATTCGTTTTGCTGCGCCATTACGTTGTCATTTTTTGCCCTCATGTATCCATCAATATCTCAGGCTCAAGATAACTCTTTGCAAAACAGAGCCCTATTAGAAAATGTAAATCGACTTCAAGGGCAACTAAACGACCTACAACAGTCTTATAATGCACTAAAAAAAGAACTCGACTCACTTAAATCAGAAGTCCGCAGGGCACGCGCCGAATCGTTAAAAAGCAAACCAAATATTATAACTCAAAATGATGTTGATGAACTCGCTAAAACTATTCGAGAAGTAGATCGCAAGCGATTAGCAGATAAAGAATTAATTCTTAAAGAAATAAGGAGTTTTGCTAGCAATTCAACCAGAAGCCGCCCTACCTCATCACAAACCACCAAGCCAGTTAAGCCTCAAAAAGGATTTGACCACTCAGTACAGAGTGGCGAAACAATATCCGCTATTATTTCGGCATATAACGAACAACTAAAAAGCGAGGGAGTTAAAAAACGAATAACTCTAAATTCAGTACTTAAGGCAAACCCAAAACTTAATCCCCGATCAATTCAAATTGGTCAAAATTTATTTATTCCAGACCCTCGGTAATACTTAAAAGTATTCAAGGCTAAAAATGTCACCACTGAACTGGGAAGCAATAACTTGGGCTCTGCCTCTTGGGTGGATTATATTTACTATAATCATTTTCTGTATAATCCCTCTTATCGACTTTCAAATCAATTCAAAATATATAGCCATAAAGCTACTTGGCGTATGTATAAGAAAGATTCCTTTGTCTGATATTCGACGAGTGTCCAAACAACTAAAAGGAAAACCTGAGATTTGGAGAAACACACTGCGAGCCAATCATCGCATGCTTGTATTGTACCGATACAAGAATTTACGCCCTATAATTATCACCCCCAAAAATAGGTATGTATTTCGAAACAAAATTGAATACGCAATAGCCAAAAGAAATGAATGTAAGATTGCTCCTAACGAGCGTAAAAAGGGCGATACCCTTTAAATTTCACAAGAAACCGTAATTGAATTCCAATAGCTAATTTCGCCCATTTCCCTAATCTTATTTTTGACTGATATTCTGACAGTACGTTAAAATTGATTTTTTGCATTTTCTGAAATAAACGCCAATAAATTGACGCCATAGCTTCAAGCACTAATAAATCACAATAATTATTTTTTGGGAGCAATTCTGATGTAAGTTTATAGTGAGCCCAAGCACGATCTGCTAGCTCTCTAGCTGCATTTTCAAATCCTGAAGTTTGTATCCCATCAAAAATAGACTGCTCTGATACACCATGCTTATCTAACAATGATTGGGGCAAGTAAATACGACCTCTAGATGCATCCTCTGAAACATCTCTTAAAATATTGGTTAACTGTAATGCTTTTCCAATATGCTCGGCATAGGAATCAGCATCGCCATTTTTAAAACCTAAAATTCGCACAGTTAAAAGCCCAACGACAGATGCAGCTCGATAGCAATATAGTTCAAGCTCTTGATAATCAGCATATCGCACTTTCTTAAGATCTGTTTCCATGCCAATAATTAATTCATTAAACAAATCAAAAGATAATTCATACTTATCAATATAAATAGACAATTCATTACATATTTGATTTGTGGACTGTTTACCATCGCAAACCAAACCAATATCATTTCGCCACGCATTGAGTTCTTCCGATCTTTGAAATAAAGAGCGACCTTCATTATCAGCCACATCATCCACTTTACGACAAAAAGCATATAGAGCTGTCATTGCTTTGCGTTTCGCTTTAGGCAATAGAAAGAAGGCCGCAGCTAAATTAGAATTACTCTTTGCTGTTACTTGCTTACTCTTAAAAGGCTCAGTCAATGCTCTATTTATTTGTAGATTTTTCAGTGTTAACTGTTTTAGAAGCAGGGGGCAAGCCTCCTGCCTCACTTAATGTCAAATTGCGCTTTCTGTGGTCTCTCCGCCGACGTTTATGCCTCTTGCTCTTCTTCCCCTGCCCCCCTCCTTCAATAGCATTGGATTTTGTCAAGCGGTGCGTTTTTCCGGTGTCAGAAGATGACGAACCTTCACGATTTACAATAAAATAAATCAGCCCTAGAACAATTGCCAATCCCATTGATATTGCTAAAATTAACAAAGGAGAAGATAAGCTATCCAGCAACGAACCTCTCACAGGAATCCCTGAATCCAGCAATCCTAAAGTTTTAAAAAAAATATTTTCCACTATAAACCTTCATTCAATGAACAATTTTTAACCGACTAATTCTGTAACGAAGAGCATGCCTGCTGATTTGTAGCTTTTGGGCAGCTTTACTTAAATTATTATTGTTTCGTGACAACTCAACCTCTATTATATTTCTTTCAAAAGACGCTAAAGCATCTTCTAAGCCAAGCGCACTATAATCGACATTACTAGTTTCAGATTTACCAAGGCGTGTCTCAAATTGAAAGTCCGGAAGATCAGAAGGGCTTAAAGTATTTTCCATTGATAAAATTGCCGATCGTTCCATCGTGTTTCTAAGCTCCCTGACATTACCCGGCCAATGATGAGAATTTAAAGCCGCCTTAACATCACCGGACAAAGGCTTAAAAAACTTACTCATCTTTCTACCAAACTTAGAAAGGAAGTGATCTGCTAATAGAATAATATCTTCTTTACGGTCACGCAAAGGAGCAACTCGCATTTGCACAACATTCAACCTGTGATATAAGTCTTCCCTAAAGTCACCCTCTTCAATCGCCTCGATAATATCACGATTAGTCGCAGCAACAATTCGCACGTTCACTTTCTGCTCTTCAGTCCCTCCTACTCTTACGAATGTACCATCCTCTAAAAACCTTAATAACTTAGCCTGCAAGGATCTAGACATCTCCCCAATTTCATCAAGAAAAAGTGTGCCTTCATTGGCTTCTTCCACTTGTCCTATTTTTTGTTTTACAGCCCCTGTAAAAGCTCCTTTTTCATGTCCAAAAAGCTCGCTCTCCAACAATGATTCTGGAATCGCAGCACAATTTAAACGCACATAATTTTCTTCACGACGTTGGCTTGCTTGATGAACTGCCCCTGCAATTAATTCTTTCCCTGTACCACTTTCACCAAGAATCAATACAGTTGCTTCTGTTGGCCCAACTGTACAAATCATTTGGCGCAACTCTACCATACTATCGCAATTCCCAATAATATCATCAAGTTGATTACCAATACTAAGTCGAGCTCGCAGATTGGTATTTTGCCTAATTAACTCATATCTCTCAGCACATCGATTAACAGAATGTAGCAATTCCTCAGGTTCAAAGGGTTTTGATAAATAATCAACTGCTCCAGACTGTATAGCCTCAACCGCAAGCTTTGGAGTNGCGTATGCNGTAATCATTAAAATAGGNAGATCAGGCCAACGTTCATGCGACTCTTGTAAAAACTCATAACCACTTATNCCATCTAATCGAGCATCAGTAATAACAATAAAGTAACTATTATTTNCTATAGACTCCAAACCTTTCTCAGCAGATTCCACCATATCCACCTTATAACCATGTGATGCAAGAACAACTTTTAACGACTCACGCATATTGCGTTCATCATCAACTATCAACAGTTTTGGTAATTTAGATTTCAAGGCTGAAAACGTATTGCACTCCTGCCAGGGAATAATAAATTGAATCTAGTGTATTTTCCAAGTTCAGAATCGACTACAACTGAACCTCCATAAAGCTCTGTATTATGCTTAACTATTGCCAATCCCAGACCTGTTCCTTTTTCTTTTGTAGTAAGATAAGGCTCAAACACTTTATCTATTTTATCAGAAGGAATTCCTGGCCCATTATCCTCAATCATAACAATCAAAGTATAATTACCGCCGTAACTTGTCTTAATCAAAATCTCCCCCCTCTCATCAATAGCTTCACGGGAATTCTGCAATATATTTATAAATATCTCACTAATATGTATTTCCTGAGCGAGCAATGGAGGTAAAGCTATCCCATAATCCCGTCGAATTCGTATGCCAAATTTATGCCCAATTGGAAACACTTGAGCTATTGACGACTCCAACACATCATTAATATCCAATTTAGCTAATCTCCCTTCAGTCAACTGTGCAAAACCCATTAATTTAGTGATAACTTGATCAGCCTTATTTACTTCTTCACGAACAAGATCAACCTGCTGCTGAATAGCAACATTCCCATCAGACAATTTCCCTAAGGTAAAAGCGGTATTATTAATTATGCCTAATGGATTTTTTATCTGATGAGCAATCTCAGCTGCTAGTCGACCAGAGGCTTGCAACTGACTTTGCCGACGATCAAACTCATCTTCCTCTGCGTCCATGCGGCGCTGTTTATCAATCAGAACTTGTAACGCGTAACAACATGCTGTCATTAACACTAACAATAATGCACGCAGCATAACCGGCTCAACCGTTATACCATCAAGTTCTTCGACTGAACGAGCGACAACAATATCAAAGGCACCCGCGCATAAATAAATTACACTGACACACAAATTAGCCATAATTTGAGTTGTAGCAACCGGCATACTAACTGCATTCCGCACCTGCATACCAAGAAACAACCAAAATAAAAAACTTTCAAAGCCCCCTGTTAACTCTGTCATCATAGCCAAAAGAACGGCGTCAAATAAACAAATAGAGAAGACCACCTCGCGCAACACACTCGTAGAAAATTCGTCCATTCTGATTAACATTACTCCTACAACTGTATTCACAATCAAGCAAAGCAGAAAAAACCATTGGATCGTTTGAAATAATGTCCATCGCACATCATCTAATTCTGGCCACGAAGAAAAGTACAAGTAGTAAACTAACAATATGAAGTAAACAGCCTTAACCGGAAGCATTGTATTTCGCTCCATAAAGCAAATACGAACTCGCTGTTCATTTTCATCGGGAGCAACTGATCTAAACAAGTGAAAGAATGCCCACTTGTCTTGACCATCAGCCTTGCTCTCAATTAAAGGCATAATACTGAAAACGCTATAAGCACTTTAACAACTCTAGTGCTTTGTCTGAAATCCCCTCTATCGGCCAAAACCTTCCTATACCTTCATACCCACAAGATAACATCCCCTCATCAGGACCTATAAACACTATCCCTCGATCACGTAAGATAGAAACATTTGATTGGGTCGCAGGATGCTTCCACATCTTACCATTCATTGCCGGAGCGACTAAAATAGGCGTATCTGGATTTAGAGCAAGTGCAGTACAACTTAATGGATCATTAGCTATGCCGCATGCCAATTTTGCTATAGTATTAGCTGTAGCTGGAGCTAACAACATTAAATCAGCTTCGTCGGCAATATTCACATGTAACACTGAGGATTCGCCTCTGTCATATAAACTACTTATAACAGGACGCCCTGTGAGTGTTTCAAAAGGCAATGGTCTTACGAATTCTTCTGCATCAGCAGTTAACATCACATTAACAATACAGCCTGATTTTGATAGAGAGCTTGCCAAATCAATCGCCTTATGAGCGGCAATCGACCCACTCACACCAAGGACAATATTTTTTAATTTACTCATCGGTTATTACGATCAATACGAACATCCTGAACTACCTTTTGCATTGCTTCAAGATCTGCTTCACGAGTCCCGCTAATTATTGTGTAGTCGAATAAATCCTTCTGAAGAATTTCAGATTTGGCAATTGCCAAGCGGCGAATAATATCTGCTTCAGAGTTATCACCACGCCCCCTCAGGCGCCTCTCTAACTCATCCAAACTTGGAGGGCAAAGGAACACTGTCACAAGGGCTATTTTAAAAACTAGATCGTCTTTAGCAGCTTCCCGTATAGCCGCAGCACCCTGTACATCAATATTTAATAAAACATCCTTCCCTTCTGCCAACTTTGCACGAACCTCAGACTTAAGAACTCCGTAATGATTACCATGCACAATAGCGTTCTCAAGAAATTCGCATCCCTGAATTCGAGCCAAAAACTCATGCTTATTAAGAAAATAATAATCCACGCCATCCAATTCGTCGGCACGCGGAACACGTGTAGTGCAAGTTACAGCTCTATGCACATTCGACAATGACAAACAAAGACTGTCGCACAATGTTGTTTTTCCTGTTCCGGACGGAGCTGAAACCACAATGAGAAGAGCGTTGTTCTCAATATCTTTATTCAACATTCTGAACTTGCTCTCTAATTTTTTCCAACTCAGTCTTTAGGGCGACTACTTCATTGGAAATAACACTGTCGTTAGCCTTAGAACCAATTGTATTTACTTCTCTAAACATTTCTTGCGCTAAAAAATCCAGCTTACGACCGACCGGTTCTACCACCGTTAAACAACTTTCCATCTGTTCAAAATGACTCTCGAGCCTTGTAAGCTCTTCCGTAATGTCAGATCTGTCTGTAAAATAAACAACTTCCCTGAGAAAACGCTCATCATTAACATCATGCACATCAATATCAGCCTTCGACAGGCGTTCAATTAAACGTTTCCGATGAACAACTATCACCTGAGGTGCACGCTTAGAAACCCTCTTGGTCATAAGTCGCAATTTACTCAATCGTTTTGACAAATCCTTACACAAATGCTGCCCCTCTTTAGACCGCATTTGCTGAAGTTGTTTCAAAGCCTGTTTAATAGCCTTTTTTAATATAAGTGATAAAGACTTCGGGTTGACTTCTTTCTCCACAGTTTCCATGACCCCCGGAAAGCGCAGCAACGCCTCTAAGGAAAGATCAACATCTATTCCCATTCCATCGGCAAACTTACTTAACGCCTTTTTGTAAGCCTTGGCCTGATCATTGTTTATAATGACAGACCGGTTAGCAGATCCAGTCGGCCGCTGTATTGTTACCCTGCCCGAAACTCGGCCACGCGATACAGAAGACAGAATAGCTTTCCTTATCTCAGACTCCATCGATTCAAGCTCGTTAGGCACACTAATAGCAACTTCCGCTTGTTTGCGATTAACAGAACTTAATTCCACAAGAATTTTAATCCCTTTATTGACACTACCACCAGCCCCATATCCAGTCATTGATTTCATATTTTTTAAAAATTCACTCTAGATTCATATAGTATGCGTCAACTCTATCCGCAACATCACGATAATCTATATCACGCTCATAAATCTGTTTAAATTGCTCAATTGATTCCTCTTTTTTTCCAATTTCTTCAAGCACACATCCTAATTGATAATAAAGGTCCATTTTTTCATTATCCATGACCTCTTTTTTATCAAGAGCATTTTGGAGCGTTCGAGCAGCCATATCATTCATGCCTCGCTTAGAAAAACATTGCCCAAGATAGGTGAGAGAAGCTATTTCACGATGAGGACTACTTTGAGCTCGTTGAAAAGATTTTATAGCCGATTGAATATCATTAGCTTTAAACTGAAGGACCCCCAATTCAAAACGAAGCGAAAGGTCAGATGGATAGGACTCAGCAAGTCGTTGAATTTGCTCAATTTCAAAACTGTCACGCTCCTTAGCGAGCTTGACAGAGCTTTCACTATCAGCAGATTCGATTCGTTGGTCATAGCCAGATAATTTAGCTTTTATTATAGACCTATCCACCCCCGCATCAGATCTAAGGTTGGTTTTATTGAACAATTCGTAATAGTCTACAGCTCGACTGAAATCCTTTTTCCGAACATGCAACTCAGCAAGCGACCTAATAAGTTTCAAATTACTTTTATCACTTTCTAAACGTTTTTCATATTCTTTTATAAGATTATCAGCAGTTGATTCTTGCTCTGATCGACGATTTTCCTGTTCAAGCAAGACCGCTTCTGACTCATCCTTAAGAACCGCACGATAATCTGCTTTACCTGCAGCCACTTTATCATATCCACCCTCAGACATAGTCAGCCTTGCGGAGAGATTTTTGGACAACTGTAAAACATCCAAATCTTCAGGGTGCTCTTCAGCAAGCTTCGAACAGCATTCATCAGCCTTTGCTAATTCCCCAACTGCCACTAGAGCATCACAATAATTAATCGTATTATTTTTATCACCTGGCTGCTGCTTCATTACCCACTCCCAAGAAAATAAAGCGGTTTTATGAAATCCTGCAAGGGAAGCAGCTTCACCTAAAAGTTTATTACCGAGTATACTATACGGATCCTCATTTAAAATTTGTTCTGCAACCTCAATCGCTTCGAGGGGATTATTCCTCAAAGCTAATTGCCCTTTTGGCAACAGAGAGGTTGATGTTGTTTTACTAAAAATCTTGGAAAGCCTACTTTTATTCTCAGCCTTTTTGAATTGGCTAAGGCGTAACGCCTCACGGCACTCAAAAAAACCGGGATCCTTTTTTAAGGCTTGCTCAAAAAGCTTGGAAGCATAATCGATATTATCCTTACGAAGAGCCGCAATGCCTTTTTCAAAATAATCCCTTACTTGAGGATGCACTGATTTTTTGGATTTTTCTTCCATCAATTATTCAAAAGGAATCATAATGACTATAACTCATTGATGCAAACCAGCACATCATTATGCAATGTTAAACAATTCTAGGTTGTTGCTCTGATTTTGCGAGTCGTGTAAAATAAATTCACCCCGCATTCAAGGGTTACACATGAGCAAGGAATTGAACAAAAAGGAAGGTGAAAAAAACGAACAGGACATTCAGCTCGAAAAAGAGGAACTAGAAGGAGCTAGGGATCAAGAAAAACTCGAAAAAGAACAAGAAGAAACACCCCCTCCATCAGCTGATCAGTTAAAAGAATTACTCATTAAAGCAAAAAAAGCTGAAGAATATTATGAGAGACTTTTACGACAGGTGGCAGAAACCGATAATTTACGAAAGCGGTTAGCGAAGGAAAAACAGGATGCTATTCGATATGCCAACGAATCTTTAATTGAACAATTATTACCCATAATGGATAGCTTCGACATGGCCACTGCAGCGTTTAATACAAATTGTGAAAACACCATTGAATCACTTAAGACGGGTGTGGAAATGGTGCATGGCCAACTTAAACGGACCTTAGAGGACACAGGTCTTACCGAAATTAACGCAGCTGGTGAGGTGTTCAATCCCGCTTTACACGAAGCAATATCCAGAAAAGAAACTAATGAGTCAAATGACGGCACTGTAATTGAGCAAATTCGTAAAGGCTATCAGCTAAACGAAAGATTAATACGCCCGGCGTCTGTTATAGTAGCAACCTCACCAAATAGTGAAACTGAAGAAAAAGAAAGCGAGTTAGAATAATGGCCAAGTCAGATTATTACGAATTACTGGGCATTAAGAAGGGCGCAACTGAAGATGAGATCAAAAAATCTTACAGAAAACTTGCAGTCAAATATCATCCCGATAAAAACCCAGGAGACAAGTCTGCTGAGGATAAGTTTAAAGAAATAAGTGAAGCATATGAAGTATTAAGCGATCCAGAAAAACGCTCTAAGTACGACCAGTTTGGACATGCTGCATTTGGACCAGGCTCTCGATCAGGCCGTGGTGGTGGCTTTCATGATCCGTTCGACATATTTAAAGATGTATTTAGCGGAGGAGGTGGTGGTGGAGGCAGTAGTATTTTTGAAGACCTTTTTGGAGGGTCTCGACGATCCGGAGGGTCTAATCGCGGTTCTGATCTTCGTTATGATATGGAATTAAGCTTCGAAGAAGCAGTTAAGGGCTGCGAAAAAAATATAAACATCAATAAATTAGACTCATGCAACAGTTGTAAAGGAAGCGGTGCTGCGGAAGGAGGCCGAAACACTAAATGTAGTACATGTGACGGCCAGGGGCAAATTATACAATCTCAAGGATTCTTTAGTGTCCAGCAAACTTGCCCACGTTGCAAAGGCACAGGCAGTACTATTGATAAACCTTGTAAAAAATGTAGTGGCGAAGGCCGAATAAAAAAATCGAGCAAAATAACCATTCGTGTTCCAGCAGGGGTCGATTCCGGGGCGCGACTTAGATCTACCGGAAACGGAGAAGCCGGAATTCTAGGAGGATCTCCAGGTGATTTATATTGTGTGTTACATGTTAAGGAACACGAAATTTTCGAACGAGATGGAGACGACCTCCTCTGTGAAGTCCCAATAAGCTTTACACAAGCAACTCTGGGATCAGAAATAGAAGTTCCAACGCTTAATGGAAAAGCTCGAATCAACGTGCCATCAGGAACACAATCAGGCACAATCTTACGGCTAAGAGACAAAGGAGTTAAGAACATTCAAGGTTATGGAAACGGCGACCTTCATATTCGTGTAATTGTAGAAGTTCCAACACGTTTAAACTCAGAACAAAAAGCAAAACTTAACGAGTTCGGAGAACTCTGCGACGATAAAGTTAACCCAATGCGCGGTTCTTTTTTTGAAAAAGCTAAGAAGTTTTTTAGTTAAACCTTAATAAGATGCATCGCTTTTATATTCATCCTTCAGAATTCAATAATCGCCCTCTAATACTAAATCAAGCCGAAGCAAAACATGCACGCTCCGTCCTGAGACTCCGCGAGGGAGACCGTACAATCGTACTCAACGGAGAAGGTAAAGAACTGCTGTGCGAAGCACATGAGGTACGCAGCAACTCAGTAAAATTAAATGTAATCCAAGAAAACAGAATTC
>NYWG01000003.1 GCA_002684915.1 Verrucomicrobiales bacterium | reverse complement strand
CAACTCATTCTCATGAACATAGTCATTCTCATGAACATAGTCATTCTCATGAACATAGTCATGATAGTGATGGGCATATGCATGAGAGAAATTTTGATGACATCAAAAAACTTATAAATAACAGTTCGCTTAGTGAATGGGTTAAGGAAAAATCAGTTGCAGTATTTCGTCGTGTAGCAGAGGCGGAAGGCAAGGTTCATGGTATGTTGCCTGATGAGGTGCACTTTCATGAGGTGGGAGCGATCGATTCAATTATAGATATTATTGGAGCCTGTGTTGCTTTGGAGTTGCTAGGTAAACCCCTTGTTCTTTCGGCTCCAGTGGTCGATGGGACGGGTTGGGTTGACTGTGCGCATGGACGATTTCCAGTGCCGACAGCTGCGACACTTGAAATCCTTACCGCCCGTGGAGTGACAGTGAACCAATGCGACGAACCTCATGAATTAGTGACTCCGACTGGAGCCGCAATTCTCGCTGAATTTGCCGAGCGTTTTGAATTAATGAATGGTGTGATTCCAGAGCGAATTGGATATGGATTGGGTACGCGAGATATGCATACTCGCCCCAATGTTCTTCGTGGAGTACTTGGAAAATTGGATTCCGTTGCTAAACAAAGAGGATCACTTGATTGGCATTCTGATACTGTTGCAGTGATTGAAACTAATCTTGATGATGTAAATTCAGAGCATCTTGGTTACTTTGTTGAAGAGGCTCTTAAGGATGGTGCGCTGGATGTTTTTTACATTCCAATACAGATGAAGAAGAATCGTCCAGGAGTGTTGTTGACTATACTTTGTAACAAGGCGGATGCTGATCGTTTTAGCGAGAAGATACTGCGTGAAACTAGTGCTTTTGGAGTGCGGCATAGTAATGTTGATCGTCGTAAGCTCCAGCGTGAGATGTGCACGTTGGATACATCGATGGGGCAAGTTCAGGTCAAGTTAGGGAGGCTCAATGGAAAGATTGTTCAGGCTTCCCCAGAGTATGAGTCATGTCGCGAACTTGCTTTGAAGAAAGGTGTTACTCTTAAAGATGTTTATGTAGCTGCGCAAAAAGCGGTTGAATATTGATTACAAAATTATGGATGAAAGATTACTCGAAATTATTTGCTGCCCTGAAACTCATCAGCCTTTACAGTTAGTTCATACTGATTTAGTTGCAGAGCTGAATCAGCGTATTGAATCAGGTTTTTTGGTTAATCGGGGAGGTGTGAAGTTAGAGGAAAAAATCGATGAAGGTTTAATTCGAGAGGATGGTAAAATTCTTTATCCTGTTCGGCAAAGTATTCCTGCCTTACTTATTGAACAAGGCATCTTGATTGATCAATAGTTTCGGAATTTAGCAAACAAACCATGCATTTTCTCCTAGATCATAACCTTTTTTAATTAGCTCGGCTTCGATTAGTTCTCTAGCACCGGCAGCCCCTACAGCTATGATCAGCGGAGCCCCTTCTGGGGCTGGTAAATCGTTTGAGGAAATCACAGGAACTTCATGAATTTTTGTGCCGATTTTTTTTGGTGATACTTCGATTATGCGCCGAACTTGAAAACCTTTATCTTGTAACCATCGAAGCCATGGCTTTCCGGCTTGGCCGGCTCCCCATAAATCGACTTCTTTTACACCTTTGAGAGGTCCCTTGATTAAGTGTGTCCGTCGACAATGATCGAAGGCTTTGGCTGAATAGCGTGCATCTTTTCTGGTTAGCCTATTGTTTGAATCAATCCAATCTAAAAGGACTTCTTTAACTTTTGCTGCACGTAGGTTTTTGTTAAGAGCGCGAAGGCATAAGTCGTAGTCTTCTGGCCAATCTCCTTGACGGTAACCTAGTTCGAAAAATTCACGTTTTGCCATGAGTGTAGGATTAATTATTGGTAATTCAACAAAACGCATAGCGGCAATTTGATCCGTTTCGGTTAGTGAGTTGCTCCAGCTTTCATATCGCTGCATGGATTCTACAGATTTGCCATGTATACCGATTATTTTTGCCTGACACCCTACAATGTCAAAATTATTTCGATGGAGCAGCTCGAATTCCTTTTCCAGTCGTGTGGGATGAGAAAAATCATCTGCATCCATACGGGCAATTATAGGGGCATGTGCTTCGGCAGTCCCACGGTTCGCAGCGGCACAAATCCCTTCCTTTTCTTGCTGGAATAAACGTAGGCGAGAATCAGTTATTTTTCGAATTATTTCCGGACTGCCATCGGTGGAGCCATCGTCGATAACGACTAATTCGATTTCTTTAAAGCTGGATTGAAGTATGGAGCGAGCTGCACGTTCGACAGTTTTAGCCGCATCACGAACTGGCAACACCACGGAAATCAAAGGTGCTGTCATTTATTTCACTAGATGAAAGTTATTTTTTTTGCGCGGGCTTTGCTTGTTTATCCTTATCTGCAGGAATAAATCCCATTGAAGCAGAGTTTACACAATATCTGACCCCGGTTGGGTTAGGTCCGTCATCAAATATATGACCTAAGTGTCCGTCACATTTTTTACAGGTTATTTCAGTGCGAATCATACCGTAGCTGCGGTCAATTGTTTCAGCAATTGTGTTTTCTTTTGCTTTAAAAAATGCTGGCCATCCACAGCCGGAATCGTACTTGGTGGTGGAGTCAAATAGTGCTGTTCCACAGCCCTTACAAGTATAGGTTCCTTCTTTATAGTGCTTGTCAAACTTGCCAGTGAAGGCGCGTTCGGTTCCCTTTTGTCGAAGAATTTGGTATTCCGCGGGTGTTAGTATTGCTTTCCATTCTGCATCGGTTTTCACAATTTTTTTTGAATCTTGGGATTTTGTAATAGGTTCGAATTGGGGCTGAGGTTTAATTTTAGATACTGGAATTGCGGTGTTATTAGGTGCCTGTTCATTTTCGGATTTAGTGACAGTGTTGGCTTTAATCGAATTTTCATCGGTAGTGACTGGTTCAGTTGTAATATTATGATTCACCCCACAACTAGTCATCAAACTAGCAAATACTATGGTATAAAATTGATATTTCATAAACAAATTCTAGGCACATCTGTATGTTTTTCCCAAGGGAAATTCGCTTAAAAAATGCGTTTTCGCTTTGATCAAGCGCTAGGAGTTTTTAGCCTAATTGGTGTGACATTAAAAATGATTTATCGAATAATTATTATATATGTTGGATTTGTGTTTACTTGTGTTTCAGTGATTAGTCAGGGGACTAAGGCTGATTACGAGCGTTCAGCTAAAATAAGACAGCTTTTTTCTGGAAAGGTTTACAAAGAGACAATTAATCCTCAATGGTTTGGAGGGCACCATTTTTGGTACGAAACTAAGGTTCGCGGGGTGCGTGAGTATGTGCTTGTAAATGGTCATAAGGGAAAACGTCGTGCGTTTTCTGACAAGGAAAAATTTGATATAGCTTTAAACCATCGCAAATCAAGGGCAGCTAAGCTGGCTAAGAAGCAGCTAGAAAAAAAACGAGATAGTCTCATTGGGGTTTTAGTCGAAAGTAAATCCAATGTTAGCAAGAGTGGGCCGGTTTCCCCTGATGGTCGTTGGCGTGCCTTCATCAAGGATAATAATCTGTTTGTTCACGATATCATGGACGGTGCAGATATTCAGTTGTCAAAAGATGGCGTAAAAGAGGAGGCATATCAGCAGCCTTTTTTTTGGTCGCCAGACTCAAAATACGTTGCTCTCATGAAACGAAGAGAAGTTAAAACTCGCGAGGTTCATTATGTAGATTCAGCGCCTGATGATCAGCTTCAACCAAAGCATTTCAAACGAAGTTATAGTAAGCCGGGAGACCCTATGCCTACCCAGACTGTCCACGTGTTTTTAGCAGGCTGGAATAGTCGCCAATTTACGCCTGACGCATTACTAGTTAAGGATCCATTTTCAACTCGTAGACCCATATGGCGTCCAGATTCCAGTGCTTTTATCTTTGAGCATATTGAGCGTGGTTTTGGAGCTCACCGCGTTATTGAAATTCAAATTCCTTCCGGAAAAACGCGTGCGCTGATAGACGAGACTGCTAAGACTTTTGTTAATGTATTTCAAAAGGGGTACAGAAAGGACTTAAACGGTATTGAAGAGATTATCTGGCGCTCTGAACGTGATGGCTGGAATCATCTTTATCTCTATGATGGTCGTAGTGGAAAAGTAAAATCTCAAATTACAAAGGGCGAGTGGGTTGTAAGAGAGATTGTTGAGGTTAACAAAGAGAAAAGGGAGATCATCTTCAAAGCTTCTGGTCGAGAAGCAGGTGTGGATCCGTATTATTACCACTACTATAGGGTGAATTTTGATGGGACCGAATTGTTGAAGTTGACCGAAGGAGACGGTACGCATTCTGTAAGATTTTCCCCCGATAAAACGGTATTTATAGATACCTGGTCACGAGTTGACTTGCCTCCGCGTCATATGCTTCGAAATACTGAAGATGGATCATTTCTTTGTGAGTTAGAACAATCAGATGCGGCTGATTTGTTTGCCGTTGGTTTTAATGCACCAGAGCGTTTTGTGACTAAGGATAGAGATGGAAAGTTCGATATTCATGGCATCATTTGTCGTCCCATTAATTTTGACCCTAATAAAAACTATCCGGTTGTAGAGGTGATTTATGCAGGTCCGCATGGCTCTTTTGTGCCAAAAAACTGGCGATCTCGTTATGGAATGTGGAGGGAGGAATTGGCTGAATTGGGATTTATTACAGTTCAGATTGACGGTAAAGGCACTTCAAACCGGGGACGTGAATTTCAACATTTTGCTTACAAAAATATCAACGATGCTGGATTTCCTGATCGAAAGAAGTGGATTAGAGAGGCGGCCAAGAAATACCCATATATGGATATTTCAAGAGTTGGTATTTATGGGGGATCAGCTGGAGGGCAAAATGCTATGGCAGCCTTACTTTGGCATGGTGATTTTTATAAAGCCGCAGCCGCCGACTGCGGTTGCCACGACAATCGTATGGATAAAATGTGGTGGAATGAACAGTGGATGGATTATCCCGTTGGGCCTCATTACGACGAACAGTCTAATGTAACCAATGCACATCGGTTGGAAGGCAAGCTTTTGTTAACAGTTGGAGAGTTGGATACCAATGTTGATCCTTCTTCTACTTATCAGGTTGTTGATGCACTAATAAAAGCTGACAAGGATTTTGAATTTCTAATGGTGCCAGGTGCGGGTCATGGGGTAGGAGAGTCTAAGTACGCCGCCAGAAGGAGGATGGATTTTTTTGTTCGTCACCTTCTTGGCGTTGAACCTCGCATTAAATGATTATTTTATAATTTCAAGATAAGTGTTTCGTTATGTTAAATTAAATTTTAGATTATTGTACTTTAGTTTTTTGTGCTCTAAGTTGAATATTTTATGATAAGAATTTCAATTATTCTTTTTTTCTCATTAATGCTTTTCTGTCTTCCGATTGGCTACACGGTAGAAGAGGATACCACTCTCCGTGTATTTATTTTTGCAGGTCAATCTAACATGGTTGGGTCTGATTCTAAGGTTCAAGATATCAAAAATTTCCCGCCGTTTCTTGGCCTTGAGAAGGTTCAAAAAAACATTAAATTTTCCTATCTAATTGGACGTGAGAATAAGACCGCTAGTAATGGCTGGGTAGGTTTACAGCCAGTAAATAATATCGTTGGCCCAGAGTTGAGTTTTGCTCGTAAAGTTTCGGAAACCGTTAAAGATCCAATTGCAATTATCAAGTGTGCAGCTGGAGGAACTCATCTTGGTGGTGACTGGAATCCAGAGCAGCCGATTGGTTTTAAAATGTATCCGCTAGCTCTTAAATTGATCCGTGATTCACTTGCTGAATTGGATCGTAATGGTATTCGCTACCGAATCGAAGGTTTTATGTGGCATCAGGGGGAAAATGATATGTTTGAGGAAAATTATATGTCTAATTATGGAAATAATTTAAAAAACTTTATTGCTAAATGGAGAAGCGATCTGAACTCGCCGAAACTAAAATTTTATATTGGTGAATTGTGTACGAAAACAATTTGGGGGATGGATTTACGCCCTCGGATGTACGCTATAAGTCAAGGGCAGCGAGAAGTTACCAAGACGGATCTATTGGCAGAGTATATTCCAACGTCTCATATTGGAGTCGAGGTTGGGGAGCCTGTCGGGTTGCATTATCACTATGGAACGCTAGGTCAACTGCAACATGGAATTAATTATGCTGATGCCTACCTTCGTGAGGTTGGCCGTAAACAAAATCAAGTTCGAAATCTTAAAAGCTGGCCTTACAAAAAGGGTGAAGTAGTTAATCTTTTCATTCTTGCTGGACATCGCAATATGGAAGGTGAACGCGCTTTTATTCAGGATGCCGTCAAGTTGGGTGAGGGCAATATTTTAAAGGACAACTCTAATATCGCCTACAAATATAATCTTGGTGGTGGTTACAGGAAATCGACTGATTGGGAGCCGCTTGGGCAAGTGGGTTTTTATGATACATTTGGGCCGGAACTAAGTTTTGCTCAATCACTGGTAAGCAATAATGTGCCGAATGTTGCCATTGGAAAGTTTGTCCAAAGTGGTTCTCAAATTATCGACTGGACCCCTAAAGGTAGCATGGCTAAATCTCGTCATATTTATCCTGACTTTATAAGGTTTGTTGAAGAAACGGTCAGTGACTTAAAGGCCAAGGGGCATCAAGTGAGTTTAGCGGGTATATTTTATCATTTAAGCGAAAACGATATGTCGTTTTATCCCTACCGAAAAATGGCTGCTGAGCGAATTCAGGATATCATTGCTAAAAGTAGAGATGACCTAAGAATGCCAGATCTTAAGTGGTATGTTAGTCAACAGTCGCCCACGGATGAAAAAGGTGTCAACCGTATTGATGTTGTGGCAGATTTTGAAAAAATAGCAAAAAACGACCCAAACTTAATTCATTTAAAAGCGTTCAGTTTACCTCCTCAAAAAAAGAAGCTTGTTCTTGATGCGGCTGGGGTAATTCAGCTTGGAAGGCTAATGGGGGAAGTTTTTTTCAAATAAGAAATATTCTCTTTTATTAATTTGGGTAATTCGTCTTGCCGGCCTAAGTTGATTCAGCAACGATTTCTGTGCTCTGCAACATATCATGTATAGATCTTATTCTCTATTGATTTTATTTTGTTTATTTAACTGCTTGTCTGCGGAAAGCCAGTTTACTCCAACTGATTGGCCGAATTGGCGAGGTTTGACTTCTGACGGGCAGGCTAAGCTTGTTGATGGTTTGCCGACAAAATGGAGTCAGACAAAAAATATTGTTTGGAAAACGTTTATTCCTGGGCGAGGTCATAGTACGCCAACGCTGGTGGGAAATCGTATCTATCTTGCTACGGCGGATGAGGATGAAATGTTTCAGTCAGTTGTTTGTCTAAATAGTATGGATGGTAAAATAATATGGCAAACAAAGGTGCATGAAGGTCAGTTTGCAATAGGGCTAAATAAGCACGCATCACATGCTAGCACAACTGTCATTCATGATGGTGAACGTTTATATGTTAACTTTGTTATAGGTTTACAGGCGTATGCTTCGGCGTTGAGCCTTGATGGTAAACTGATTTGGCAGCAGCCGATTTGTAAATATAAGGTTCACCAAGGATACGGCAGTTCACCGATGGTGTTTGGTAACATTGTCGTGGTTAAGGCTGACACGAAAATTGGTGGAGTTATTTGTGGTTTAGATAAAAAGACTGGTCGTGAAATTTGGCGACATGATCGTCCAAAGATTCCCAATTACACTACCCCTGTGGTCATTGATTCGGCAGGTAAACAGCAGATGGTATTTTGTGGTTGCGAATTAATCACTAGTCTTGATCCCTTGACGGGGAAAAAATTATGGGAAGTGGCTGGCTCAACACAGGAGTGTGTTTCAACGCTTGTGACGGACGGAATACATGTATTTGTGAGTGGAGGTTGGCCAAAAAATCATACTGCTGCCATTGTGGCCGATGGATCAGGGCGCGTGGCTTGGAAGAATTCAGCCCGTGTTTACGTTCCATCAATGCTAATTCGAAATGATTTTCTTTATGTTACAATGGATGCTGGTTTTGCGATTTGCTGGAACGCTAAGTCTGGTGAGGAACAATGGAAGGAACGGCTTGGTGGTACATTTTATACTTCCCCAGTTATGGTTGGGAATCGTATTTATGGCACTAATCTCTCCGGTAAAACTTTTGTTTTTGAAGCTAATCCCAATGAGTTTAAACTTATTGCAGCCAATCAACTCGGCAATGAAGTTTACGCATCTCCTATAGTAAGCGGGGATCGGCTTTATTTACGGGTGGCTTTTACAGGGGATGAACGGCAGGAATTCCTCTATGCCATAGGGAAAAACTGATTGTTTGTTTATTTTTACGTTACATTAAAAACGTTTCTAGGGGATTGATTGGAGCCGTTTTTCCCGTTAGAACTTGTGTGGATGCAATCCGTTGGACAGCAGTTAAAGAACGCCCGTGAATCACAGGGTAAGTCTTTGGAGGATGTCGGTGGCGAATTGAAGATTCGTGCTGATCATGTTACTGCACTCGAAGAAGGCGATTTTAGTAAGTTTGATGCGCCAATTTTTATTCGTGGTTTTGTCCGAACGTACTGTCGGTTTCTTAAACTTGATCATAACGCGCTTATTGTGCAACTAAACCAGGAGTTGGGTGGTACGAAATCTTTAGCTTCTGATCCCGCACTTCCAGGTAAAAAGGGATTTTTAGATGGGTTAACCCTTTTTCTATCTAGGCTCAATTGGAGCATCTGGCTGCCACTGATTGTATTTATTAGTATCGCTGGATTCGTTCTTTTTGTAGTTAATATTAAACAGACACAGAGTGAGGAGTTGCAGCGTGGTGATTGGGCCGACAAACTTCCTGAAACTAAATATGAGCCTATACGAAATATGATGAATTTAGAGCTTCCATTGCCTCCAGTCCCAGTGAATCTTCCTTCTACTAATAATCCTTCTGCTAATTAGTTAACTCTGAATTTCAGTTGCTCATTTAGAAGGTGATCGAATGACCTTTTCGCGTTTTTACCTGATTAAAATGAACAGGCTTTGTTCTATTTTTATTTTATTCTTTGAAATGACTAGTCTGTTTTCCTTTAGTCATGCGGAGGTTTTATTGGAGCGAGGTTCAACTTGGAAATATCTTAAGGGCAACGAATCATCTGGTGATTGGCTGACTGTGGACTGTAGTAGTTTAGACTGGCCAAGTGGCAATGCTCCATTTCGTTACGGTGATGGACTGTCCGGTACATTGTTGAGCGATATGCCAAGGCTATATTCTGTAGTTTATCTTTGCAGAAATTTTGAGGTTCAGGATGTCAGTAAATACAGTGTACTCGATTTATTGGTCAACTTCGATGATGGCTTCATAGTTTGGATTAATGGTCATCGTCTTATTGCGCAGAATCCGCCAAGAACACCGCTTTCAAAGTTAGCTTCGAATTCGCATGAGTCTGGTAAATTCGAGCAGTTTGAGATTGGAGAGCTTGGTTCGTTTTTGAAAAACGGCACTAATAAAATCGCGATTCAAGCATTCAATTTTAGTCTTTCAAGTAGCGACTTTTTGATCGATGCCGAGCTAATAGGGATACTTAATGATAATAAGCCACCAGTATTGAGTGGTTTCTTGCCGGAATCAGGTCGGATACAAAAGTTAAACAGTGTTCAATTGCAGTTTAGTGAACCGGTTAAAAATATCGATCTTAGTAATCTCAAGTTAAACGGACGATTGCCACAATCTATCGATGGCGAGGGTCTTTCTTGGACATTTAATTTCGCCGAGGCCGACTATGGTGATTTTGTTTTGTCTTGGGATATAGAACAAGCGATTGAAGATTTTGGCCGACCTCCAAATAAATTCATACCTGAATCTAATGAATTAGCCCGCTATCACGTGGTTGATGATATTGCTCCCGAGCTGGTTGATATTTTGCCTAGACCAGGGATGACTGTTCGTGAGCTTAAGCGAATACGATTATTCTTTAATGAACCTGTGATGAATTTTGAAGCTGATGATATTCTTATTAATGGCCAAGTTCCCAAAAGTGTAATTGGTTTTGCTGATGGACCTTGGGAGGTTGAATTTAAGAAAATTAAACGCGGTCCGGTTAAAATTACTTGGTCAAATAAGATCGGTATTATTGATAAAGCAGCTAAGCCAAATTCTTTTATTAGCTCAGATTGGTCTTATAATGTAGATCCGAATCATTGGCCTGGAGTAGTTGTAATTAATGAATTCATGGCTTCCAATCAGTCCAACATAAGGGATGAGGATAATCAGGCAGTTGATTGGATCGAGTTGGTGAATTCGGGGCGTAATGCTGTTAATTTAAGTGGTTGGTCAATGTCAGATGATAAGAAGATCCCTGGAAAGTGGATATTTCCTGATATTAGTATTGCGCCCAATAGTTTTCTAGTAGTGTTTGCATCAGGAAAAAATCGACGGGTTATTGGTAAACCGATGCATACTAATTTTAAGCTTGGGAGTAGTGGTGGGTATATAGGGATTTTTAGTCCTGAATTACCTCGAAAGGTTATTGATAAAGTTTCTCCAAAGTATCCTGAGCAGCGCAGTAATATTTCATATGGTCTTTCGGGAACTGATCAATGGGAGTATTTCGTTAAGCCAACGCCCGGTGCTGTTAATGGAACAGGCAGTTTTAAGAATATTTTGAACAAGCCTAAGTTTAGTCGGGAAAGAGGAGTGTTTATTGAGCCATTTGATCTTATTTTGAGTACAAAAGAAGATCAGGCCCAAATTCGCTACACAACCGATTACTCATTACCAACATCAACTAATGGACAATTGTATAGTAATCCAATACCGATTACCAATACTACTATTATTAGAGCTGCAACATTTCGACGGGGTTCGTGGTCTTCCAGATCGGCTACGCATACCTTTGTTCTGGGGGATTCAAAAGCTGTTACTTCGCTTCCTATTATTTCACTTGTTACGGATAAAAAAAATATTTGGGGAGAAACTGGAATTCTAGAAATAGATCCGCGTAATACAAATAAGAGAGGCATTGCTTGGGAACGTCCAGTTTCATCTGAACTTTTATTTCAATATGGTAGAGATGGTTTTCAAGTTGATAGTGGATTTAGGCTTCAAGGAGGAGATTTCATTAGAGGTAGACATACTCCCTATAAGCCAGTGCCGTGGAGCAAATATTCATTTCGTCTTTATTTTCGCGGTAAGTATGGAGAGAGCCGTTTGAAATACCCTTTATTTTCTAAACTGCCAATCGATGAGTTTGAACATATTGTTCTCAGGGCAGGTATGAACGACTCGATCAATCCGTTTATTTGCGACGAGCTTTGTAGAAGATTGTACCGCGATCTTGGGCATGCTTCTAGCCGAGGTATGCTTGTGAACCTTTTACTTAATGGTAAAAGCCAGGCCTATTACAATCCTACGGAGAGGATAGATATTAACTTTTTGCGTTCACGGCATGGTGGTGGTTCTGAATGGGATCTTATTGCGCAATTTGGTGAGATTCGAGAGGGTGACGATATCGAGTGGAACCGTTTTAAAAATCTTACTATCAATCGCGATCTAACTATTCCTAGAAACTACAAGAAAGCGGTTTCGTTAATCGATCTCAATAATTTCATCGATTATATTATGCTTTGTATTTACGTCGATATGGATGATTGGCCTTATAATAATTGGCGTGCGGGTCGCGAACGACGTGCGGATGCCAAGTGGCGCTTTTATCTTTGGGATGCAGAGAGGTCCTTTGGGACCGATGGAAAACAAATGCTTGGCCGGCAACGGCGAGTTGTGACATCGAACAATCTTACTCAAGGAGCACTTGCTAGTCGGGCTGATATTGCGCTCATATTTCAGTCTTTTTCTGCTAATTCAGAATTTCGGCTTCGTTTTGCTGATCGAGTTCAAAAGCACTTCTTTAATGATGGAGTGTTTACAGATGAGCATATAGCACTTCGTCACCAGGAGCTTAAAAATGAAATGAAACATGTTTTGCCTGATATGAGACCATATATTGGGAAGGTCTGGATTCCTCAGCGGCGAAAGATTGTTATGGAACAAATGGCTAGCATCGATTTACAGCGGTCTTTAAATGCTCCCAGTTTTAGCCAGCACGGCGGCATTATTAAGGCCGGATTTAAACTAGCGATCACAGCGCCGTCGGGTACGATTTATTACACAATTGATAGCACTGACCCTAGTGGGGCTAATGCAAAAAAATATGAAGATCAGATTGCCTTAAGACGGTATACAATTGTTAAGGCGCGTACGCTGATAGATGGACGATGGAGTGCTCTTGCAGAGGCTTCTTTCAGTCCGGATAAATTTGGATTTCCGGTAAAGTTCAATGAGGTTATGTATAATCCTATTGGAGGAAGTGATTACGAGTTCATTGAGTTGAAGAACATCAGTCAGACTGAGGTTGATTTAAGTTGGTATAAGATGAAGGGTGTAAACTTTATTTTTAAACTTCAGTCAAAACTTGATCCTGGGCAATTAATTGTTTTAGCAAGTGATAGTAATCCTGAAGCTTTTATTAGCCGTTATCCACGTTTGGATGTATACGGATGGTATAATGGTAGCTTGGCTAATAGTGGAGAAAAGTTAGCTCTTGAAAATGCTGAAGGATTAGAAGTGTTAAAATTTAAATATAATAATCAAGCACCATGGCCAATGATTGATGATCTTCAAGGTCACTCATTACAAATAATCAAACCTTCAGTTAATGCTAATAATCCCACTAATTGGAAACCGAGTTCGGAAGTGGGAGGGAGTCCCGGTAAGTAAGTTTCAAATAACTTATCTAATTAAGATCAGATGTCTAAATATAAGGAATCCTTAAAAGAATCAGGCTGGGGCATTAGCCTTGTTAGGTTTTTCTATGTTAAACAAAAAAAAGACCGGCACTTGAATGCCGATCTTTTATTGAATCTTTTAGAGGCGTTTATTTACAAGGCCTTTTTTGTGGTTTTGATGATGACTGCCCCAATCTGATAAGGGTCACCATTAGATGCAGGACGCCGATCCTCCAAGCGGCCTTTCCATCCATCCTCGATCGTTCCAACAGGTATTCGGATTGATGCACCACGGTCAGAAACTCCGTAGGAGAATTTATCAATCGATTGAGTCTCGTGAAGACCTGTCAGGCGCTGATTGTTTTCTGCACCATATACATCGATATGCTCACTAATGTTTTTTCCGAACTCTTCGCATATTGCATTCATTAGTTTTTCACCGCCTTCATCACGCATTTTTCCACAAGAGAAGTTTGCATGCATGCCGGATCCATTCCAGTCACCTTTTACCGGTTTTGGATGATAATTTACAGATATGCCATAGCGCTCACCTATACGCTCTAGTAGATAGCGGGCAACCCACATTTGATCGCCAGCGTTACCAGCACCTTTAGCGAAGATCTGGAATTCCCACTGCCCTAGCATAACTTCAGCGTTAATCCCTTCGACATTAAGACCTGCATCAAGACAGATTTGTAAATGTTCGTCGACAATGTCGCGGCCTACTGCGTTGGCGGCTCCAACAGAGGTATAGTATGGTCCTTGGGGCCCAGGGAATCCTGATTTAGGGAATCCAATAGGGAGGTCGGTTTCGTTATCCCACAAAACATATTCCTGCTCAAATCCAAACCAAAAGTCATCATCGTCATCATCGATAGTGGCACGGCCATTTGATTCGTGAGGTGTGCCATCAGCGTTGAGAACCTCACACATGACTAACCAATTGTCGGTTCCGATTTTGTCGGGATCTGGGAACAGCGCTACTGGTTTGAGTAGACAGTCAGAATCGTTACCTGCGGCTTGCTCGGTTGAGGAGCCGTCAAACGACCACATTTTGCAGTCTTCTACTGTTCCACCAAAGTCAGATACGACCATGGTCTTGCTTCGAAGGCTTTGAGTCGGCTTATAGCCGTCCAGCCAGATGTATTCGAGTTTAGCTTTGCTCATAATATCTCGTTATCTATAGGTTTAAAAAATCAATCTGCGGCAGCAAAAAAGAATTCTGCAGTTTGCCTCAGGCTTTTGGCCCGAGGCATTTGGGTTTGATTGCACTCGGTAATCAAGATTTTTTTGCTAGTTGTTAGTAACTTGGCTTGGAATAAAAACGTCCCTCAAATCCAAAATCATGCTTTTTAACTAGTCTAACCCAAAATTATGTATGCAATTTTGATGCCAACCAACTTAGCCTAATGAACGAATGCTTAAATTAAGACTGTTAATAGTCTATTAAAACTAAATTAAATGTATTTTAGGTATTAAGTTTAGTTTTTGGTTTATAATTTTAGATGAATGTATTTGATTGATTTGATTGTAAAACGACAAAGTGAACAAAAAAATACAGTTTCATTAATCTAATTCAGGTGCCTACTATTTTAAAAATAATTAAGCTAAACTGTTGTCCATCTGTGAATTAAGTCAATTAATAAAAAATAATTAAAAAGATAATGGCATCGATTTTGCTTATAATTTGCTGTCTTTGAGCTGTTTAGTTTATGGAATTCAGATCCTTACAGGATAGAATCTTAAATAGCTTTTAGGATTAAACCAAACTACTGAGCTTATATGAAACGAATCGCTTGTATTCTATCGTTGCTGGCAGGCATTTGCCTGATCTCTTTCCCCGTTTTAGCACAAGAAGCTGCGGAGTCTGCAAGCGCTGCAGCCGCCGCCGAGGAATCCTCTGAACCAGCGGCTGAATTAAATGGTGCAAACACTGCGTGGATTCTCACTGCAACTGCATTGGTCTTATTTATGACTATACCCGGTCTATCTCTGTTTTACGCAGGCTTGGTAGGTCGTAAAAATGTACTCTCAGTATTGATGCATTGTTTCATGATCACGGCTATTATGTCGGTGATTTGGGTTATATGTGGTTACTCTATAGCTTTAGGTGAAGGGAATTCTTTATGGGGCGGTTTAAACGACATCTTTGCTAAGGGTATGAGTGCTTCTGATTTAAGTGGTGGTTTACCAACCTTCCTAGTCTTCGCATTTCAGATGACTTTTTTCATTATTACTCCAGCCTTGATGGTGGGTGCGTTTGTTGAACGTATGAAATTTTCAGCTATGATTCTTTTTACCTCACTTTGGGCTGTTCTAGTCTATGCACCAGTATGTCATTGGGTTTGGACTGAAAATGGCTTTATGTATGGATGGGGCACCAAGGATTTAGCAGGTGGCATTGTAGTTCACATCACAGCTGGCATTGGTGCTTTGGCTGCCTGTATCATGGTGGGGCCTCGCAAAGGATATCCAACAGCTCAATTTCAACCGCATAATTTACCATTGTGTGTTACCGGCACAGGGATGCTATGGGTTGGTTGGTTTGGTTTCAATGCAGGTAGTGGATTGGCGGCGGATGGAGGTGCTGCTCAAACATTGGTTGTTACACACCTATCAGCTGCAACTGCTACAATTGTCTGGTCTCTCGCTGAAAAAATCAAACATGGTAAGGCTAGTGTCCTTGGTGCTGTTACTGGTTCGATTGCTGGATTGGCAGCGATCACTCCGGCATCTGGAGATGTGGGTCCGATGGGGGCTTTAGTAATCGGTGCTGCATCTGGCTTCATTTGTTGGTTTGCTTCAACGACCGTCAAGTCTAAGTTTGGTTATGATGACTCACTTGATGTTGTGGGTGTTCATGGTGTAGGAGGTTTAGTTGGCACATTGTTGGTGGCGTTTTTTGCTGCTGAGGCATTGGGGGGTAAGGGTGTTATATCTATCCCGGATGCAGAGGCTTATAGTATGGGGGCACAATTTTTTGTACAGCTTAAGGCCTCGGCGATAACCATCGTATATACTTTAATTGTATCGGTAATTATCCTGTATCTTGTAAAGGCGGTTTGTGGAGGTCTCCGAGTTTCCGAGAGCGAAGAACAGGAAGGTCTGGATCTTGCCGCTCATGGTGAATCTGGTTATAATTAAATCTGTTTTGGCTTAGTTGATCGAGTATTTAGTATTAAAAATTAAAGACCCGACCAGTAAAATGGTTGGGTCTTTTGTTTGAATGAATAAAAAACGGAATTTTGATTAATTTATAGTTTTTTTTCTATACGGAATAAATGTGTGTCGCTTCTTAAGAATAGCGCTTCATCTGCGACAGCTGGTGACGCTTTGAATGTTCCCTTAAGCTGGTTTGTTGCCAGTTTATCAAATTTTTTTCCTGCAGATAAGACTGTGGTTTTGCCTTCGCGATTCAAAAAATATAATCGATTTTGTATTTCAATAGGAGATGCGTCGTAATTGCCACCTAGTCTTTCATTCCAAATTAATTCTCCTGTAATTGCGTTAAGACAAGAAGCGACTCCGCCGTCGTGAACAAAGTAGATTTCGGTGTCAACTAGAATAGGTGACGAGACATGGGGAACTCCTTTTGAATATTTCCATTTAATTTGTTTGTTTTTCAATTGGCCTTTACCGGGTTGAATTGCATAAATACAAAAATGATCCTGCCGAATTGAGCCAACAACATAGAATAGGCTGTTGCCGTAGGAAGGCCGGCCTACAATTGAAAACCCGTTGTAAGGCATCCACCAAATTTCCTTGCCGTCATTAATATTATAGGATGCGACATGATCTGCACCTGAGCAAACTAGTTGATTTGTTCCTCCAACAGATTGAATAAGAGGGGTTGAATAAGACATTTTTGCAATAGCTCGCTTTTGAGCTGCAGCTTCCAAATGACCTCGATCTTGTTTCCAAATTACCTTGCCCGTTTGTTTTTCTAAGGCGACTAAGAACTGAAAATCAATACCGTCACATGTTAGAAATAAAACGTCATTGTGGAGGATAGGCGAACTAGCTCCACCTTGTATTACGTTGTAATCTAAATTTGTATTTTTCCATATTACTTCACCTTTTTTATTGAGACAGGCTGTTCCCCTGGGGCCGAAATGCACAAAGACATGTTCTTTATCTATCGCTGGAGTAGGTGATGCGTAACCGTTTAGTCGATGCAGGGGGCCTGGGTTATCGGTTGTTATTACTTTAATATTGTGAATTAGTTTTCCACTAGTCTTATCAAGGCAAATTGCATGTAAAGATTTACCTTCGTTTTCGGCACTAGTCATCCAGATCTGCTTATTGAAAATTACTGGGGAGGAAAATCCTTTTCCTGGAACAGCCATTTTCCATTTCACATTTTTCTCATCACTCCATTCAAGAGGAACATTTTTTTCCTTGGAATGCCCTTGTCCATCGGGACCTCGGAATTGAGGCCAATCTGCTTTCATAAAACATGGAATCAAGGCTGATAGAATTAAGAGAAAAGATTTTTTTTCCATGATTAACGCTTTAAGGATTAAGCTAATCATCTCAATGACAGTTGTTGTGAATGAAGTGTTTTAAACAGTTTAATTTTTTGTTCCTAGCATCCTGTTCAGGGAGTCTGCAGTCTGATAAATTAGCGCTTCAGGATAGTGCGGATATGGGTGAAAGTATTCAAAGGTTAGGTAGCCGTTGTAATCGATTTCATTGAAAGCTTCCATAACTGATGGCCAGTTGGTTGTTCCGTCAAGTAGTGGCCGAAATGACTCAAGTGAGTGATCAGTTCCTTTCTTGGTGAATTCCTTTAAATGCACATTTCGAATGCGATTGCCTAGTATGCGTATCCAGTGTTCAGGGAACTGAAACAACATAATATTTCCAGTATCAAAATGCACGTGAACATGTTCACTGTTAAAACCATCGACGAAACGTATCATCTCATCTGGCGATAGGAGATAGCCATTGAAGAAAATATTTTCCATATTGAGATGTACATTAAGTTTTTCGGCTTTTGGGATAAGCTTTCCAATTGCCTCCTTAGCACGTTGATCACAGATGTCATTCGGAGTTGGCTCATGATCTTCTCGCCATGGCATATGTACTGCACCTGGAACGACGAGAAGGTTTTCTGTGCCCAAATGATGAGCGGCCTCTGTCATTAGCCCTGCTAATTCCATTCCACGCTTGCGTTCAGTAGGATTGTTACTTGTCAACGGGTAGGGCCAAAAAAGAAATGAGCACAATCCACTTATGGCTATACCTATTTCTTCGGCCATTTTTCGGATTTCTTGGAAGTCTTTTGGGCCTGATTTAGGGGACAAGTCGCTTTCGAGATCGTAGTTCAACTCAATGCCGTCAAATCCCGCGTCTTTAGCTAACTGCAAACACTCTCTAAGATTCATTTTATCTGGATAAGGAAACGCCCAAAGATTAATTGATTTCTTCATTGCGAATTTTTTGGGCGATGATTTGAGAGGGTCTAATTTTTCCTTAGCAGTTGTGTTATTTGTGCCAACGGTTGCTAATCCAGTGGCGCCAATCGCCATTTTGAAGGCGGACCGTCGTGAAAATGATTTAACAGATTGCTCAGTGTTACCCCAAGGGGCAACTAGTTTTGGGATTAGATCATTTTGATTTTTCATTACACTTTATTTTTTATCTTCTTTTATAGGTATAACTTTCATAATTCCTCTCATCATTTGTGAGTGCCCTGGAAATGTGCATATGTATGGATAGCTTCCTGGAACTGGGGCGTTAAAAGTTATAATTTCTTCTTCATTTTGATTAATCATTTTTGATCCCCACAAGATTAGTGATGAGTCGGGTCGCCAGTCTTTATTTGGTCCATCATTAGTTAAAGCAATAGCAAGATTTGAAACTTCATCAGCTTTTCCTGATTTTACTATCAAAAGATTATGTGGTGCGAAGTCTTTATTAATAAATTTTATTGAGACCAAACGTCCAGTCTCTACTTGAAATTCATTTAAATCGTACATCATCCTGTCTTTAACAGTATTAATGGTAATTTTAAGAGGTTCCTTAAAATTAGTTCCTCTTAAATCAGATTTGTCACTTGAAAATATATCTTTAACGCGTTTAGCAATACTTTGTTTTGAGCTTTCTTTATTAACGTTTTTATAGATGGGTAAAACTTCTTGTAGAGAGACATCATCGTACCATGCTGTTCCCTTGGCTTGTCCCCAGCCTCCAAAAAGGCAATTAACGGTAAGCTTGCCAGTTTGTTTGCTTTCAAAGATTAGTTCTATTTTTTCCCAATTATTGTTTCCTTTCAGGGCTTTAGTTTTTCCTTCGTGTTGTAGTTCATGAATATTAAGGAGTGCACCGTACCCCCCATTGACACCTTCGGTTTTAATCCATGCACTTAGTGCGTAGGTAGTGCCTGATTTTAGTTCAACATTAGAATAAATACTTGTGTCATGGCCACTACCGGATCTGATTTTAATCGAGGCTTTACCGCTTTTGATATGGCTTGCGCGTGTTTCGATGGCGTGTTCGACATCCTTACCTTTCGCACTGTAAGTGCGAACTTTCCAGTTAGCAGGAAGCTTGCCGTCATTTGTTTCAAAAGAGGCGTTTTTAAGTAGATTTGGACCGCGTTTATAACCGGCAATATTAGTCTTTTCAGCGCCAGCAGCTTGAAGTGCTTGTTTAAGCCATTCGTCTTTTGTGTTAGTTTCATCGGTAGCTAAAATACTAGCTGCTTGCTTATGTGTATTGGATTCTGGGAACTGAGCGAGTTTCACCATGGCAGCTAAGCGAACGTGTAAATCTTTGTCGGTAAGTGCGGCACTGTCATAGAGCAATTGTTCATCTTCTTTGGTTTTTCCAAGTGCGCGTATAGCGTTGAGCTTCACCTGAGGATCCCCGTTTATTAGAGCGCTGCGTTTTATTTTATTATCAAGAGCTCCAATTCCTTCGAGTGCCCAAAGAGCGTGGATGGCGCCTACTCCACGGCCCGATACTCTTTTACGTAGAGATTTCTCAGCTTTCTTAATTCCCCTATCAACAATCATTCGCTGTGCAGTTTGTCGCCAAAAAAGATTATCATTATCTAAGGCCTTGGTGAGCTCATCTGGGCTTGCCTGAGCTAGAGACGTAATTGTTGATTTTGGTGCTTCTTCCCAGATTACTCGATAGATTCGGCCGTGCTGGCGATCACGGTTTGGATTAATGTGAGCGTTACCTCGACCGTTTTTGGCGGCATAACCGCCTCGGCCTACGCTTGGGGTCGGATTGTGTTGTATAATAAAATTGTACCAATCGGCGATCCAGAGGTGGCCATCTGGTCCTACCTCGGCAACGATAGGAGAGAACCATTCATCCGCGCTGGCTACAAAGCTGAATGCATTCTTTGCGGTATAGCCGGCACCTTTTTTTATGATATTATATGTGCCAACTAGGTTGCCAGTTGGTCCACAGACGAATGCTGCACGGTCACGGTATTTTTTTGGAAAGGCATCTGAAGTAGCAAAAGCGTGGCCGCAGCCTGCTGTGTATGCATTAAATGCGTCCACTTGTCTTATGTTAGGTGTGATAGGATGAAAGGCTGGCGTATCAGCAATCATTTTGGCGCTCATCTTACGCTCTCCATTGTAAACAGTTGCAGGGATGCCGCCATAAAAGGTTGGGTTATTATTTGCGGTGGAACCAAAGACGTCGCCGGATGTATTGAAACCTAGTCCCCATGTGTTGTTGTTGAATTGATGGAGGAACTCAATATCAGTCGCATCAGATTTAAACCGGAATACGCCCATTCCAAAATTATGCTGCTTTCCGCCTAATGAGCCATTAAAGCGAGCATAGCCGACGGTTCCGTAAATCCAATTATCAAATCCGTATCGCAAATTACTTGGGCCTGCGTGAGTATCTCCTACACCCCAGCCGGAAAAAAGTACCTCTTTAATATCCGCTTTATCGTCACCATTTGTATCTTTAAGGAAATAGAATTCTGGAGCGTGGGCAAGAATAACTCCTCCACGAGCAAAAGTCATTGAAGTAGGAATATTAAAGCCTTCGGCAAACACAGTGAACTTGTCAGCTTTACCATCACCATTTGTATCTTCACAAATCTTGATTCGATCATTTCCTTTTCGGCCATCCTTAAATTCATTCGGATAATCAACTGTTTCAACTACCCAAAGTCGTCCGCGTTCGTCCCAAGTCATGTAGATTGGATTGATGATTTCCGGTTCTGATGCAAAAAGCTCCATGCGGAATCCTATTGGTACTTGCGTGTATTTTATGCTCTCTTCGGGAGAGAGGGGTAGTTGGTATTGGAGTGGTTCTTTACGTCGTTCGTAGTTTGGAATGTTATTACGTTTCTCGTATTTTAGTGGCGCGCGTTTGGTAAGAAAATTTTCGTAGCGCTTCCTTGCCTTGTCACCAATTACCCAGATGATACCGCTTTTTATTAGCTGATGAAAAGCGGTGTTATTCCACACTCGATGATCATGACCGGATGCAGTGTAAAAGACGCGTCCACGACCTTGCGTGCGTATCCATGTCCAAGGTTCAGGCTCGGTATGTGGATCTCCCTTCATAGCATCTCGGACCATTAGAACGGTCCGATTTTTGGTATTGTGATTTGAATGAAAATAGGTTTCATCCCATGCAGTAAATTCTTTTACACCATTCATTGCGGGATGATTAGGCTTTATTATTTTCGCTTTGAAATCAGCCCCTTGATGACTTTTGAACCTGCCACCTACAAGTTTATCAAAGCCAGGTTCATTTGAGAAACACCAGCTTGCACAATGGATTGGTAAAAAGCCTCCTCCGTTTTCGACGAAGTTTTTAAGATTTTTCCATTGGTGAGGTTCAATTTTTCCGTGGTTTGCATAAAGTAATAGTGCGTCAAATTTTCCGAGGTATTTTTCGTCTCCGAGTGCTTCTTCAACCGAAGTAACATAGTCAAAATAAATAGCATCTCGCCCTAATGCTTTGGAAAGCATTGGATAATAAGCATTTGAGTTATGATGTTCGCTTTCGTGTCCCAAAAATAGTACCCGAATAGGCCCATCTTCCATATTAGCTAAAAGAGAGTTTTGCGGTGTTATAAAAACACTAGTGAAGCATAGTAATGTGAGCAGCTTTATCATATTGAACGGGCGAAAATTTAACGCTAACACAATATTGGGCAAGCTAAAGACAAGTTAGTCTCAATAAAAAAGCCAAAAAACGTAGCTTTTAATATTTATAGATTATGATAGTATGAGAGACCGGTTTGGACGGTAATATGTTTTTTAGGCTTTTTTAAGGATGGGTGTTTAGCTGAATTCGCATAAATTAAATTCCGTTTTCTGGTGTAGGATAAACGAAAATAAAGAGAATATGACAAAATTTAAACCAACTGGTCGACCTAATCTGCCCCAAATTGCAGAAAAGCTTAATCTGAGTGCAGATCAAATTATTGATATGCAGGCAGTTTCGGCAGTTTTACCATTCCGAGTGAATGACTATGTGGTCGAGAACTTGATCGAGCCTACCGATGTCCCGGATGATCCGATTTTTCAGCTTACATTCCCGCAGCGAGGGATGTTAGATGAGGTTGATTATAGGCATATGCGAGATTTAGTGGTTAGTGGAGCATCCCAAAATGATATTAAAATTGCGGCTAATAAGATTCGCGAAAAGCTCAATCCACATCCAGCAGGTCAGATGGAATTGAATGTACCCAAACTTGAGGGCGAAGTGGTAGAAGGTATGCAGCATAAGTATCAGGAAACAGTCTTGTTTTTTCCGTCTCAAGGTCAGACGTGTCATGCTTATTGTAGCTACTGTTTTCGTTGGGCGCAGTTTGTAGGGAATTCTGATTTAAAATTTGCGAGCAAAGAGGCCGATAACCTTGCTAGATATGTTCGAGAGAATCCGCAAGTTAGTAGTGTGTTAATAACCGGTGGTGATCCAATGGTGATGAAGACATCTATACTTCGTCGTTATATAGACCCATTATTGAAGGAGGATTTACCCAATTTACATAGCATTCGCATTGGAACAAAGGCGCTTGCTTACTGGCCACATCGTTTTGTGGAGGGAGAGGATGCAGACGAATTTCTTCGATTGATTGAGGATGTTAAAGCTGCCGGGAAACACCTTGCGATCATGGCGCATTCGAGCCATTCAAGAGAGCTTGAGCCAGATATCGCACAACTTGCAGTAAAGAGAGTGATTGGTGCTGGTGCAGTCATTCGCTGTCAGGCGCCATTGATACGAAAGGTGAATGACAACGCAAATGTATGGGCCCAGCTTTGGCGTAAACAAGTGCAACTGGGAATGATCCCATACTATATGTTTATTGAGCGTGATACTGGTGCAAAAGCTTATTTTGAAGTCCCTTTGATAAGAGCTTTTAAAGTTTTTAATGAGGCTTATAATCAGGTTTCAGGGTTGTGTCGTACCGTTCGTGGCCCTTCCATGTCGGCTTCCCCTGGTAAGGTCTTAGTTGATGGTGTGACTGAGGTAGGGGGCGAGAAGGTATTTGCTCTCAAATTTCTTCAAGGCCGTGACCCTAGTTGGGTAAATCGAATTTTCTTTGCCAAGTACGACTCCAAGGCTACTTGGTTAGATGATTTGAAGCCAGCGTTCGGAGAAGATGCATTTTTCTTTGAAAATCCGGTCCAAAATAAATCGCCTAAAACAATACAAAAGCCCTGACACGGCTTGACCGCGCTTTCCTTGCAAGATTAGCATTGCCTCACTGTGATAGGACGCCATTGCATATTAATTTTCTTATTCGTTGTCTTCAGCAAAATGGAGCTGTGCTCGCAACAGTCTTCTAGGGAGTTTAACAACGGTATTGCCGCGATAGTTAACAATAAGGTTATTACTGCGGAAACGGTATTAAGAGAACTTCCGATGGAAGTTTCTAGGGTTTATTCATCGTTGCCCATAAGTGAAAGGGAAAAATACAAGCAACTTGCACTGAGAGGATTGATTCGTAAGGAACTTATGCTTAATGAGTATCGCGAGAAGAATTATAATTTACCAGATTCAATTTTCGAGCAGCGTATTAAAGAAACAATCCAACGAGAGGGCCACACTCGTTCCAGTTTAATAAAAAATTTGAGATCTCAAGGTCAAACTTTTGACGAATATGCAAATGAATATCGTGAGCAAATGATTCACTCTATCATGCGATCTGAGTTTATATCCACTAAGGGGATCGTTATTTCACCTCGCAAAATTGAGGAATATTATATCGCGAATAAGAATCAGTACCGTCAAGATAGAGAAATAAAACTTAGAATGATTGTTTTGGAAAATGCAAAACATGGAGGAGCAGAATCGACTCGGATTTTAGCAGATGAGATCCATGCCAAATTAGCGGACGCTGAATCCTTTACACAAATGGCTCAGATCCATAGTGATCGAAATAATTCCAGCGGAGGATTGCGCGCTCAATGGGACAAGAAAGGTGGCAGCCTTCACCCTAGCTTAGAGAAGGCGGCATTTACTCTCGGGCAAGGGCAGGTTAGTTCTGTAGTTCAAATTTCCAATGGCTGTTTTATTATGCGGTGTGAAGAAATTCGCCAAACCAAACTTAAATCTCTTTCTGAGGTTAGAGATGAGATTGAAGATAATTTGATTGAGCAGACTCGTAAGGAGCGTGCAGATAAATGGTTTAAGAAGCTGGAGGCTAAGGCGCATATCCAGACTTTTTCATTCTAAGTTTATATGAGTAAACTTTTCTTCAATCCAATATATATAAGATTAGAATGAACCGTGTGAATTTTAATCATTTGTTGTTTTGTTTGATTTTGTTCGTGGCTGGGTTTCCGTTACCTGCTAATGCGCAAGTTACCGCTACATTGGAAATCAATAAGTCTCAGCTTCTTCCTCGTGAAACCTTCTTCGTTCGTTTAAAAATAGTAAATTTTTCCGGCCAAACGCTAGTGTTTGGCGAAGATAATAATTGGTTGCAATTTCAGATTGAAAACGAGGTCGGGGAGGTTATTGATCCTATTTCGGAGCCTCCAAATGTTGAAGGCCGCTTCACTGTTGAGTCTTCCATTCGCGCTACTAAGCAAATTGATTTGTCTTCCTATTACGCGCTTGAAAAAGCCGGTCGCTATAAGGTTACAGCTAAACTGTATGTGAAACAGTGGGGTAGGTTGCTGTCGGTTAATCCAGTTAAATTTGATATTGTAAATGGTTCGGTACTTTGGCAGCAAATGTTTGGTGTGCCTTTGAAAAAGGGAGAGCTTCCTTCTCAGCTTAAGCGTCGTAGATATGTTCTTCAAAAAGCCAAGAATCTAAGAATGATGACTCTTTATGTAAGAGTGGATGATGGTCCTGGTGGTCGGGTGCATAAAGTTTCTCCAGTGTGCCCGATGGTAACTTTTAATGAGCCTGTTGCTCAAGTGGATCCTACTGGTAATTTACATGTCCTTTGCCAGTCTGGTGCTAGAACTTATAATTACTCAGTGTTAAGTCCTGATGGGGTAATTAAAATTAGGCATCATTACAACATTGTTGGAAGTCGTCCGCGTCTAGGTTTCAGGGAAGGGAAAATTGTTGTTGTAGGTGGCTTGAAACTCCTGCGACCCGATGATGTCCCAAGTCGTAAGAATGATAAGGAGAAACCAAAACTTATAGTGCCTGAAACTGCAAATAAGCCAATTCCGGTTATTCGTGAACCGGTTGCAGACGTTAAAAAAATCAAATAGTAGTTTGCTATATTGCGTTTAATGAAAGCGAAATTAGCGATCCTGATTGTATTTATTGTGGTGACGTTTAATCAAATGGCTTGTAGCCGTTTTGATTCATCGAAGCCCTTAAAAGAAATGACATTCCCTCAAGACGTCGCTTTTCTGGAAAAACATGTTGAAGTAATAACGCTAGGTCAGGGCCCTGGAAAGCCGAAGGTAGCAATTGTTCCTGCCTACCAAGGCAGGGTGATGACTAGTACTGTTGGAGGTAGTAAAAGCCCAAGCCATGGGTGGATTAACCGTGAGCTTATTGAAGCTGGTCGGAATGATCCTCACATTAATGCATATGGAGGTGAGGATAGGTTTTGGCTAGGGCCTGAAGGAGGTCAGTTTTCAATTTTTTTCAAGAAAGGTGATCCTTTTGATCTGGAGCACTGGCAGACACCTGCTTTAATTGATACTCGGCCATACGAAGTAATAACAAAAACAGACCGCGAGGTTACTTTTCGTCATGAGGCAAAAATAAAAAATTACTCCGACACCCATTTCCTTATCCGAATTGATCGAACAGTGCGTTTATTGGATCGTTCAAGTATTGATGAACTCCTTGATGTGAAATTGCCTCCATCTATTGATATAGTTGCATATGAGACTGAGAATATTTTGACTAACATTGGAGATGCCGCTTGGACTAAGCATGGAGGTTTGTTGTCAATATGGATACTTGGTATGTATAAGCATTCTACCGATACGACGGTGTTGGTGCCATATGTTGAGGGCGATGAGGCTGATTTAGGCCCGATTGTTAACGCTGATTATTTTGGGGAAGTGCCGGCTGAACGGTTGAGAGTAAAGGACGGTGTGATTCGGTTTTCTGCTGATGGTAAATATCGTAGTAAAATTGGTCTTTCGCCGAAACGTGCCAAGTCGATACTTGGAAGTTATGATGCAACTCGTCAGTTATTGACCCTTGTGCAGTATAATAAGCCGAAAGGCGCAACTAATTATGTTAACTCGATGTGGGAATTGCAGGATGAACCTTTCAATGGTGATGTTGTTAACAGTTATAATGATGGACCGCCTAGTCCTGGCGCAAAGCCTTTGGGGCCGTTTTATGAATTGGAATCCTCATCGCCAGCACTTGAGCTTAAACCAGATGAGTCATCCACACATATCCACCGCACTATTCATATGCAGGGAGATAAGGCAGCTATTCAGAGGCTCGGTAAAGCTTTATTGGGAGCTATCGAATAGTCTTTGTTGCAGCTTGCCCGTGAAGATGTTTGTTTTTTCTTGAGGCTTGGATTGCGTTGATAGTATCTACTAAGGCGCCTGGATCTTTTTGGGAGGTCATCCATCTGTCTAGTTCCGCTCTAAGCTTGGTCAATTGTTTATTGTGTTTTTTATCATCGACCAAATTGTTCATTTCATAGGGGTCATCGTTGACGCGGTAAAGTTCTTCTGCTGGGCGATGCATGTATCGTTTAACAAGTTTGTAGGTGCGTGGTTTATTCCATGAATCCCAAAGCCATGTGCCCCAATAAGGATTATTAAGCGAACCGTTTCCACGTGAGCCCATTAGGTGTTTCTCGATGTAAATCTCATTTGGAAGGAGATTTCGTATATAATGATATTCGCCGTCGGATACGGAGCGAATGGGATAGGGAGGGCCTTCAGGAATATTGTTGTGTATGCCGTAAACAAATTGACGATGTTTAGTGGTTATATTCAAAAGTGAGGACTTAAAACTTTTTCCATCATAGGGATAAGTTTTGGGGTTTCCTCCTGCCAGATCAACAAGAGTGGGTAGAATATCAGCATACTGGACCAGAGCATCAGTACGTTTGTCGGAAGGGATGCGGCCAGGCCAACGTGCTAGGAGTGCAGTATGGACGCCGGTGTTCCAGTTGGTCCATTTGTTGCCTGGAAATTGCGAACCTTGTTCTGATGTAAACAACACCACGGTTTCTTTCTCTCCACCGCTTTTCTTTAGCGTAGTTAGAATTTCGCCTACTTGACCATCCATATAGGTGATTTCAGCAAGATACTTAGCGAAGTCTTCCCGTGTGCGAGGAGTATCAGCGATTGTTGGTGGTAGTTTTAGCTTAGATGGTGGATATTTGGAGGGGTCTCCCATAACCCATGGCACATGTGGTTCGACTAAAGCAACAATAAGACAGAACGGCTGTTTGGTGTTACGTTGCATGAAACTTTGTATTCCTTTGAGGTTGTGGTCTTGTGTTGGATTACGAACACAGTTTGGATCAAAACCTTTGATGTTTTCAAACGGGAATGCTGAGGCTGGTTTGACATGCACTTTGCCGGCAATACCCACACGATAGCCTAGAGCGCCTAGGTGATGGGGCATGCTTTTAACACTGGTACGGCTAGCTGAGTGATTCCATGCACACCCATTATGAAGCGGATATTGTCCAGTCATCATTTCAGCGCGACAAGGTTGGCACATGGCTTCAGCAAGATATGCTCTATTGAAGGTAAGGCCTTGCTTTGCTAAACGGTCGATATTTGGTGTTTTTGCATTTTTACCGCCATACAATGCTAGGTCGTTGTATGTGCAATCGTCGGCCATGATAATCAGAAAGTTAGGTTGTTTAGCTGAAGCAGCTACCTCTTGGGAAATCAGGCCCCAGATTATCAGAACTAATACGCGGTTCATGAAAAGAGAGTTTCTGATTTTAGTCATTTAGGGTCAACTTTGCATTGCGTTTAAATATTAAAAATAAAATAAATTTTTATGTGAAATGCCAATGATTCATGGTAAGAATTGCCGATCCATGACTAACTCAAAAGCCAAAAACATAGGCGAATCTCAGATGGCTAAACGATTTATTCTATCCGCTTTTCTCGCGGCAGCTGGCACGACGCAAGCAGTTGAATTCGAAAACGATATTATTGAGGGTAACTTTGACTCGACCTTGAGCTACGGAGGATCGTTTCGTGTGGACGACCCGGAGCTGAGCTCAATTGGCAGAGCTAATGGAGGAACCGCGTATTCTGTAAATGGCGATGACGCAAACTTAAATTATGACTCGGGTCTCTTCTCTCATGTTTCCAAAGGAACGCATGATTTAGAGCTGGCTTTCAAGGAACTGCAGGATGTGAGTATTTTTATTCGCGGTACTTACTTTATTGATTTTGAAAATAATCGTAGTGATAGCCCTTTGAGTGGTTCTGCAAAACGTGAGGTAGGTCGTGATACTGAGTTGTTAGATGCTTATGTTTCTTATGACCTTCCATTTTCTGTTCCGGTTAATATTCGCTTAGGTAATCAAGTTTTAAGTTGGGGCGAGAGCACATTCATTCAGAATGGAATTAATGTTATCAACCCGATTGATGTTAAAAAATTCCGAGTCCCCGGCTCTGAACTACGTGAAGCACTTCGTCCTGTTCCATTACTTTCAGCTTCGATTCAGCTTACAGATAATCTTTCTCTTGAGGGATTTTATCAGTTTAAGCATGAGGAGATGGAGATCGATCCAGCTGGTAGTTATTTTAGCACAAAAGATTTTGTAGGAGATGGAGGTCAATACGCGATGCTTGGTTTTGGTAGCCTCAGTAATCCTAATATGTCGAGTTGGACAGATAATCCGCTTGCTCCATTCCTAGATGGGGTTCCTGCCAAGCTACCTACACTTTCAAATCCACGCTTCAATCCGACATTGCCTCCTAGTGCTGCAAATGCTCCGTTTCTCCCTTCTAACGCGGGCGCGATTCCGCGTGGTAAAAGCAACAGGGCAAGTGATAGCGGGCAATTTGGTTTTGCAGCGCATTATTTTGCGGAGGGACTCAACGATACTGAGTTTGGTTTTTACTTTTTGAATTATCACAGCCGGCTGCCTCTTATTAGTGCTATCACTGGTAGAGATATTCAGACTGAAATTCAAACTAACGCTATTAATCCTTTAAATGCGGGGATCGGCCAATTGAAGACTGGAATCGGTCAACTTGAGGCTGGGATCGGTCAACTTGAGGCTGGGATCGGTCAAGCTGAGGCTGGTTTGGCTCAGGTTAATGAATCTATTGCGCAACTTGAAGCAAATGACCCCAATAATGATGGGTTAGTAGCTCTAAAAACCCAGCAGGCGACTTTGACGGCGCAATTAGCTGGGACTGAGGCGCAACTAGCTGGGACTGAGGCGCAACTAGCTGGGACTGAGGCGCAGCTAGCTGGGACTGAGGCGCAACTAAATAGTCTAATTGCTGGATTGCCAAGTTTGGCAGCTCTTTACCCTGGTACAGCTAGATATATTTTTGAATATCCGGAAGATATTCAGTTGTATGGAATCAGCTTCAACACAGAGATAGGGGCCACCGGTATTTCTGTTCAAGGTGAGATTTCTTATCGTAATGATGTCCCGCTACAGATAGATGATATCGAATTATTAGTTGCTGGATTGACTCCTTCAAACCCGGTTTTGGGAAATCTTGGGGCATTGAATCCAGCTTGGAATGGTGTCAGCATGACCCAGTTAGGATCTCAAGGGTTTAATAGTTATGTTCAGGGTTACAGAAACTTTGATGTACTACAGCCGCAGTTTACTGTTACTAAGCTTTTTGGCCCGACGATAGGAGCTGAACAATGGGTTCTTGTAGGTGAGGTTGGTGCGACTGCTGTGCCTGATCTACCTAGCAAAGATAAGCTTCGTTTTGATGGTCCGGGTACGGTTCTGAGTGGTAACGCATTTGCGCCTCAGATCTTGGCAGCAAACGGGCATGCAACTGATCGTTTTGAGTCGGCTGATTCTTTTGCAGATGATTTTTCTTGGGGTTATCGTTTGGCTGCTCGAATCGATTATATGGATGTGTATGGTGGGGTTAATCTTTCTCCTGCCATTGCATTTGCACATGATGTTGATGGAAATACTCCTCTACCTTTAGGTAATTTTCTACGAGACCGTAAAACGGTAACTCTGGGAGTCACCGCTACGTATCAGAACTCTTGGCAGGGTTCTATTAAGTATACCGAATATTTTGGCAATGAATCTCATAATTTTATGCATGATAGAGACTTTCTTTCAGCGATGGTGCAGTACTCCTTTTAAACTAATTTGATTAAAAAAAATGAAACTTAACTTTAATTTTTATTCGATAACCGTCTTTACCTTTGTGTTGGGCGTAGTTTCAGTATCTTCTCAAAGTGCGGATGATCTTGGAGAGAAGCTGACTCCTTTAGGCGCGCAGAAAGCGGGCAATGGTTCGGCTATACCTGATTGGGATGGTGGTATTACGACACCGCCTGCAGGATATAAGGTAGGGGACCATCATCCCGATCCTTTTACTAATGATAAACCACTTTTTACCATCACTGAGGCCAATGCTGAAAAGTATTCCAACAATTTGAGTGAAGGCCACAAGGCGCTTTTCGATAAATATGGTTCGACTTACAAAATGCCAGTCTATCCTACTAAGCGGAGTGCTTCAGCTCCTCAAGATATTTATGATGCGACTAAGGCAAACGTCGGTAAAGCCAAGTTGGCTGATGACGGTAATGGAGTCGTTGGTGCTTCTCGTGGCATTCCATTTCCAATACCTCAGAATGGACAAGAGGTGATTTGGAATCACTTGTTAAGGTATCGAGGATTAAGTGGTATTCGAAAGGTGGGACAAGTGGCTCCTACTCGTTCGGGTAATTACACGCTAGTGCAATTGGAGGAGCAGCTTTTTTGGAATTATCACAAGAAGGGGGCTACTTCTGATAATATCGGTAATGTTATGGCTTACATGGAACAGAAGGTTACATCACCTGCACGTTTGGCCGGTACAATTCTAATGGTGCATGAGACATTGAATCAGGTTGCAGACCCACGACGTGCATGGGTTTATAATACCGGTCAACGTCGAGTACGCCGTGCTCCAAATGTGGCCTATGACAATCCTGGTACAGCATCTGATGGTATGCGGACAAGTGATCAGTTAGATATGTTTAATGGAGCGATAGATCGTTACGACTGGCAGCTTATTGGTAAAAAGGAACTTTATGTACCATATAACTCCTATAAACTGCATAGCGATGAGTTAAAGGTGAAAGATATTGTTACTCCGCTTCATATTAATCAGACACATACTCGCTATGAGCTGCACCGAGTCTGGGTAGTTGAAGCCACTCTAAAAGAGGGTAAGCGTCATATTTATTCTAAGCGTCGTTTTTATATTGATGAAGATAGTTGGGGTGCTCTTGTAGTAGATCAGTACGATGGGCAGGGCCGGCTTTGGAGGGTTTCAGAGGCGCATAGTATTAACTATTATGAAGTGCTATCATTCTGGTCTACCCTTGAGGTTCATATGGATATACTTTCAGGGCGTTATCTTGCACACGGTTTGGACAATGAAAATGAAATGTACGATTTTTCGTTTGAAAGCAAGCCGGGTAATTATACTCCGTCATCACTTCGCCGCCGCGGACGTCGCTAAGTTAGCGTATACTATTTAGGTGTATTTTTTAATTAAAGAATCAAAACTACCCAAAGGCGGGCCGAGGTTTTCCTCGGCCCGTTGTTCTATTCTTTCAGTGTTTGTATTTTTTTTGTTTGGTTCGATTGCGCCAGTTGCTCAGTTGATCGATGGTCCATCTGTAACGGCGCGTTTAGCCAAAGAATCTTTATTGCTTGGTATTCATGGTCGAGCAGGAATAGCGATTGCTGTTGGGGAGCGTGGCCATATACTTTTAACTAATAATCAGGGTAAAAATTGGATCCAGAAACAATCCCCAACTCGTCGCACGCTAAATTCGGTATATCTTTTGGATCAAAAAACGATTTGGATTGTAGGGCATCAATCTACTGTTCTTCGTTCGCAAGATAGTGGTGAAAGTTGGACTAAGATTAAGGTGTTGGATGATCCTGAAACATCTTTTTTGGATTTGCTGTTTGTTGATTCAAGTCGTGGATTTATAGTTGGTTCTTACGGTAAGTTCTTTTCGACCATCGATGGTGGAAACACATGGATAGAAAATAAACAGGAGGACGATCCTCACTTTTATCAAATTACATCTGCAGCAAATGGGTTTCTTTGGTTGATTGGTGAATTTGGAACTGTGTGGAAAAGTAATAATCAAGGGAAATCATGGAAGTCGCTAGATATTGAATATGAGGGAACCTTATTTGGTGCGGTACCATTAATTAAGAGTGACTCGATCATTGTGCACGGATTACAAGGTAATATATTTAGATTTAAGAATGGTTCAATATGGGAAAAAATTGATTCACCAACGAATGCAATATTGCACAGAGGTCTTCAATTGAAGGATGGACGGGTGGTTATCGCATCCGGGGCAGGAGAATTGTTGTTAGGCAATGGAGAGGGCCGGTTGTTTCAAGTTGAGCCCTTATTGGAGAAGGCTGCTGTGCCAACTGATTTTTGGCAATCGGAGGATGGTAGTTTATTGATTACTACCGATCGTGGTGTGTTTCGTATAACTCTGGATGAGTTGAACTAAAGCAGGTTGAATGATTAAGAGTTCATTTTCTTTTTGGGTAGAGCAATGGTTGTTTCGTCATAGAGCAAGGTTTCTTGTCTTGTTCTTGATTTTGACCGCTCTCTTTTTGGGGTTTGCTACTCAGACACAAGTAGATGCCCGTTTTGAAAAACAATTACCCCTAGGGCATGAGTACATTCAGAAATTTCGCGAGTACGAGTCCGAATTTGGAGGTGCTAATCGAGTAATCCTGGCGATGATCGTTGAGGAGGGAGAAATATTTAATGAAGATTATTTTAACAGGCTCGATTCACTGACTAAGGATGTTTATGCCATGTCAGGTGTTGATCAAGCTAGTGTTACATCTTTATTCACACCAAACGTACGATTTACAGAGGTGGTAGAAGATGGTTTTACGGGAGGAAATGTAGTTCCGGCAGATTTCGCAAACACGTTGCAAGACTTGGCTAAGGTTAAAGAGAATGTCCTTAAATCCAATTATATGGGGAGACTTGTGACTGACTCTTTTAACGGAGCTATGGTTATGGCCAACTTGCTCGATATAGATCCTGATACTAAGAAGCCTCTTGATACTTTTGCTGTAGCACGTGCATTAGAATCACTTCGTGGAAAGTACGAATCGGAAACTATCAAAGTACATGTTATAGGATTTGCAAAGGTTATGGGGGATGTTCGTGATGGGGCTCTTAATGTTATATTTTTCTTCTGTGTCACGATTGTAGTAACTGCATTATTAGTATGGCTTTATTCTCAGTCGTTTATTTTTTCAGTGCTCCCGATGGGATGTTCTTTGGCTGCAGTAGCATGGCAACTTGGGATAATACATTTAATGGGTTTTGGTATTGACCCTATGTCAATTCTTGTACCGTTCCTTGTATTTGCCATTGGGGTAAGTCATGGCGTGCAAATGGTGCGTGTGTTTCGAGATCAATTGTTTCATGGGGAGGAAGCATTGATTGCTGCGCGTAAGGCATTTAGCGAGCTTTTAATTCCAGGTGGAGTGGCGTTACTGACAGACACTATTGGTTTTATCACTATTCTTCTAATCCCGGTACCAACCATTCGGGAGCTGGCAATTGCGGCGAGTGTTGGAGTTGCTGCAATTATTGTCACGAATCTCATTCTTCTACCTCTTTTGTTGTCATACCAAAAGCCAAGCCATACTTATCGGGAGCGAGTTGCCAAAAGAAAAATTAAAACAAAAAAATTCTGGCATCATGTGTCAGTAGTCTCAGAGCGTAGGGTGGCCAAGGTGCTTGCTATAATTGGGATATTATTATTTGTGTTTGCTTTTGATCAAGCGACCCGTGTTGAGGTTGGTGATTTACATGCTGGCGTACCAGAGCTGCGTTCCGACTCTCGTTATAACCAGGATACTGCTGCGATTACGGATAATTTTAATCTTGGTGTAGATGTGCTTATTGCCTTTGTAGAGACTGTTAAAGATGGCTCGGTTGATTACAAGGTAATGGAACTGCTCGATCGATTTGAGTGGAATTTGAAAAATATTGAGGGAGTAAAGAGTGTTTTGGGTTTGGCAGGCATGGCACGTAAAATTAATTCTGGATACAGTGAAGGAAGTTTGAAATGGCAGGTTTTGCCATTTAACAGAGACATGCTAGCCCAATCAGTTGGTAGAGTTGAAACCTCTACCGGTTTGACCAATCTCGATGGCAGTGTATTGCCTGTAATGATTTTCCTTGAAGATCATAAAGCTGAGACGATTCGGAGGATAGTAACGGCGGTAAAGTCGTTTGAAGCTGATTATGGATACGAAAAAATGCACTTTAGTTTAGCTGGCGGTAATGCTGGGATTATGGCGGCTTCTAATGAGGTTGTTCGTAATGCTCAGTTCCCAATTTTGATTTATGTTTTTTTGGCAGTGATTCTGCTTTGCTTTGCTAGTTTTCGTTCGATTAAGATAGTTATATGTATAGTTTTGCCATTGGCTTTAGTTTCAGTTCTGGCGCATACATTGATGTTCTGGATGGAGATTGGTTTGAAAACTTCTACCCTGCCGGTGGTGGCATTGGGTGTCGGGGAGGGAGTCGATTACGGGATTTATTTGTTTAGTTGTTTTGTTGCTCAACGTCGTAAGGGAGTGGCATTTGCAGATGCAATGGAAGCAGCCATGCAACAGGCTGGTAGTGCGATTGTTTTTACTGGCCTGACGTTATCTGTTGGGGTCGGAACTTGGGCTTTTTCCGCACTGCAGATTCAATCTGATATGGGGATATTACTAATGTTCATGTTTTTGATGAATATGGTATGTGCCATCGTATTGTTACCAGCAATTGCTAGGTTACTCTTTAGATCATAAAGATTTTAAATATTGATATAGGTCTGCAAGGTCGTTGGCCTTTAAACCTTCAAGTAAACCTTCAGGCATAATGGAACGTTCGCTGGTATGTTGTGAAGCGATATCTTTTTGATCTAGTCGAATAATTCCTGATCCAGTTTTTAAGACAATTCCATCTGCAGCATAAAACGCAGCGCGCCCTAAATGTACATCCCCATTATGCATTCGGTATTCGTTGAATCTATACAGTGGAGATATGTCTCGATTAGGGAACAAAATTGTTCGAAACAAATCTTCTGGAGCCAAACGTTTGACTACCCCGATTAGGTCAGGGCCAAGTGCTCCTGCGCCTGAATGACAATTTTGACAAGCGCGGTTAACAAATATTTTTTTGCCTCTAATTAATTTACCTTCGCTCCAATTAACAATGCCTAATATGGATTCCCACTTTGTGGAATTGACTAATCCGGAGTCTGAAGCTGATTCTGCTAGATCTGGATAAGTAGTGTTGAACCAATCGAAAACTGGTTGCCAAGTTGCTAGTAAATTGATCGTTAGGTTGTTTTTTCCCTGAACTTTTTTGAATTTATGGCCGCTCCAAGAGGTTAGTAGTTCTAAGATTTTTTTTCGGGTTTCGGCTTTTCCTTTGGTTCCACATTCACGCCTAAGCTTGCGTATTAGGGGGGAGAAGTCACTTGGTTTATTACTTGTAGGTAATTGCTTAAGTGCTCCCAATGCAGTTTTAGAGAGGTTATTATCACGTGAGAGTAGCGCATCTAGAAGGAGTCCTCTGTCTTGTGCTTTAGGTTGTTTTACTAAATGTTTTATAATCGCTGGACGAAGCCCGCGATTTGACCACTGTTTACGTAAAATTGGTAATAAGTTTTTTTGAGGTGTTATTGCTAGCAGGTCAATCAATTCGTTAGACCATGGCAATTTTTGATTTATTTTAGTTGCTTCGAGATATCGTTTTGCTGCAGCTATTCGGTTATCCCCTTTAAGCATTAGTGCGAATTCAAGGTGGCTGGCAGTTGGGAAGTTTTCATGATCGATAATTTTTTTTATCAAGCCGGGTTGCTTGTTCGTGTGAGCCTGAGCGATATCAGCAAATCTCATTGTCCAATTTAGCTTTGGTCTTGTCCCTTGGCTTTTTAGTTTAGTGTCCAGCTGCATTAAAGCATTAGCTAGTTTTTGGAGATCACCAGCGAGAAGAGATGATGGTAGTTTTGCCATAACAATAAGCTTGTGAAAGTCTTCTACTGGGTTTGTTTCTAGTGTGATCTCGTGGAGTAGATTCCTGATAACCTCTGGTTGCTCTGCACTGACCATTGCAAGTAACCGGCTAGCTTCTCGTTTAAGGTCTTGATGTGAAGTGTTCATCAAAGGCGTTATCTGTATGGCTATAGTTTGAGTTAACGATCTGTGTGGAGTGAGTGAATATGGTGATTCGTATCCGGTGAATGATTCATGACTTGGTCGCTCGAGATTGTAATCGCCTAATGCGAGAATAATAGTTCTGACAATGTCTAGGTTGAGGTTTGCTTTCTGATTACTGTTGATTAGAGGAAGTAAATTTTGAATGGCTTGAATATGAATTTCTTTTTCAGAATTCCGCCAAATCTCTGCTGTTATTGCTGTAACTTTCCCTTGTGTAGTAAGTTTATTATGATTTGTTTTTTGCCAAATTGATTTTGGTAAGCGGCTGGCTAAACGAGCACTTATTAGTCTTACTCTGATGCTCGTTTGGTTGAAGTTATCGTAAAGTGTATCAATCCATTCTGCTGATTGAGATGGGGCTAAGGGTAACAAGCGAAGCATAGCCTCGAGTGCTTTCACTCGGACATAGTCCTCTTGGTCGAGTGCTAAATGATTTAGTAATTGAGTGGCATTCACACTTGGATAACGTCCGATTGCCCATGCGGTTCTAGCACGAATGTCTGAGGAAAATGATTTTGAAAGCCGTTCTGCAGAATCTGCATCGAGTCCGCTAAATATATCAGTCAGAATTTCAATTGCCCTTACTCGTTGTTTTGGCTTTCTATTTGGATTGAGTGCAGCTTCAGTGAGATGAATTACTCCAAATTTTTTGGCTAGTGGTTTCCATTGTGCACGCGACCATTCTGCCATTGGTTGGGGTGCATTCAGTAAAGCCTCAATCGAAGTGTTTTTGGTTGTTTTGGGATTGTTTGTTTCTTTGCTATTATTCTTAGTCGGTATCACTCGAAAGACTGAGCCTTTGGTGCCTCGGCCTCCAGTCGAGATGAAAAGTTCACCATCCCGCCCAACCTCGATATCGCTTGGGGCAAAGCCGTCGTTGCCTAATGGCGAGATGAATAACTGAGGGAGTGATTGATAAGAAGCATTAGCGGCTTTCAATGGATAAAACCAAATATTCCCAAACGTCCAATCAAGAATGAAAATTCCATCTTGCATTTCTTTTGGTAATAAATGGTGACTGTAAACTGCAACGCCAGTAGGAGATCCTCGGCCGATCTTATGTATATCTGGCACAGTATCTGAGTAATAGCTGGGTCTTGCCCAACTTCGTTTGAATCCAGGCATTCTCCATCCGTGATGGCCGCCGATGGCTACATGATAAAGTCTTGTTGGTGTATACCACGGAAGAAAAAATGTTCGTTCGGTATCACTGTCATAGGTAAATATATCGCCGCGCCAGTTGAAGTCGAAATCATATGGGTTTCGAAATCCGCAGGATAATGCTTCAAATTTTTTTCCATTCGGTGAAAATCGAATGATAGCTCCACCTTCAGTTTTTTTAAGAGGCGAATTTAAAGAGTTGAACTGGTTAGGTGTAAATCCTGTGTCATTTCCGCCAACTAGATAAAGCCACCCGTCTGGTCCTTTGCGTATAGCATGTGCTCCATGTTCACCATTTGCCAGTCGAAGGAACTGGCTCGGCGGCCCATCTGCTTTTCCATCATGATCTGAGTCTACGAACCTTAGAAGGGCTCGATTGGCAACAACCCACAAATATTGGTCGTCAAATAGCATTCCCATAGTACCACGGTCGACTTTAGCGAATTGTATTGATTTGTCTGCTATGCCGTCTTGATTGGTATCATGGAGTGTCCGAATGTAGCCTCGACCTGAGACTACTACTCTGCCCTTAGAGTCTAGAGTCATTGAGTAAATATCATCCGCCAAATCAGGGCCGGCATATTGGGTAGCAGTGAATCCGTCTTGTACTTTGATTGAAGCCTCTGAATCGGCGTGGCTCAGCTGCGACATTGCAATGGCAATGTAAATCCAAATTCTATATTGGATTTTTTTCATTTTTATTCTTTCATCCTAATCTACATGCTTTCTTTGACAAAATTACGAACCACTCTCATTTCTGCTTCTCCCTGGATTGTGTGTTCTTTTTCAAATACCTCCCATTTAATATTTACACCTTCGGCGCTCAATTGGTCGATATGTATCTTTGTTTTTTCAAGTGGCAAAAGCGGATCTATTGTTCCGTGAGTGATTAGAAATTTCTGTTCTTTTGCAAGGGGAGATATTTCCTTAATTAGGTTTTCTGGTTCATGTACGTAGCCACTTATACCTACTAAACCAGCAAATTGATAAGGATAGCGTAGCCCTGTTTCAAACGTCATTAGGCAGCCTTGAGAGAAACCGAACAAAAAAGTTTTTTCAGTATTAAATCCAGCTTTTCGTTGTTGATCCATTAAGTTGAAAATTAATTGTCGACTTCGTTCAATTCCAGGGCTGGGGTCATTATAAATATCATACCATGAAAAACCTCCATGATAACTATCAGGAGCATCGACAAGCAGGTAATTTAGTTTTGGGTTTTTCATAATGTTAGGAAGCCAACGGTAACCTTCCATGCTGTCTCCTAGGCCATGTAGCACGACCATCAGCCATTTTGAGTTTGCTTCTTCGGCGGGGATTAATTCTGTATTGAGCACAGAGGCAGTCTAACGTTCTGTGGCTCAGGGCCAAGACTTGAGAAAGTCTGCCAATTATTTAGTAGGTTTAAACTGAGTAATAATGTTTTTAAACTGTTGGGAGTCCAAGAGCTTTACTAAGAGGATCAATTTTGCGAGAGCTAAAACCTAGGTGAGAATGGAGTCTCCAACCTTCGGCATGCGTGCTTCCAGTAATTTCACCAAGATTTCGTGATATTGATTCCATTGATTCTAAATAAGAATTCATACCTTGGCTAATATCGAGCCATTCCTTTTGACTTTGATGTGCTGCGAGTGCCTGTTTTTTGGTTTTAAAAACACTTGTTGTGTTAATAACTAGATCAGGCTTCACAGGTTGGCACATTCCATCCATTAATCCATGTGGCATGGCGTGATATAAGGCAATCTCATTTTTTATTGGTTTAAGGGGTGGTTTGACATCGAAATTAGGCATGCCTCGTGAAAACGCCGCAGTGACTGCAAGACGCGATGTGTTGGTATGGTCCTCCATGTAGTCTTGAGGTGAATGAGTTAATACGATAGTGGGCTTAACAAGGCGAATAACTGATGCCAACTTACGTAGATGCGAGGAATCATAAAATATTTCAAGATCTCTTGAAAATGGAGGATGAAATGTCGCTCCAAGTATGGTTGCAGCCTTTTTGGCTTCTTCTAGTCTCTTGGTTTCGGTTTGTGTCGAGTCGAGATTTATACTGCCACAGTTGCCACTGGAGATATTAAGATAATGCGTTTCCCATCCGACTTCATTGAGCAACAACAGAGTTCCTGCCATCATAAATTCAATGTCGTCTGGGTGTGCAGCTATCGCGATTGCAACCTTCCTTAAATTATCATCAGGTTCAAGCACGTAACGTTGAGAGTTTAATTGGTTTATTTTTTTTGGCGGATAGATCAGCGGCAAAAATTACTTCATGAGATCTGGCTGCAGTGTTGAAATCAGTTAAAGGCATTTTTTTTCCTTTTGCTAATGCATTAAAGAACACCTCAAATTGAGTCTGATAAGGGTGGTCGCTGACATCGCCTGAATCCAGTAGTTTCATTGAAAGCTTGCTCCATTTATTTTTGTCTAAGCTATTAGTTCCCCCAAGTTTTGTAGAGTGGAATTTGTTGTCCAATATGCTTCCTTCACTGCCGACTAGATGTGTATGAAAATAATAAGGCTGTAAACAGTCGATGATCGAGGCTGTCTTCCCTATTCGTCCGTCCTGAAACTTTACTATTGTGACACTACTTGTGTTATATTCGTATTTTTTAAAGTCTTTGTTTTTGGATCCGGTTGAATAACTGCTTACACTATCTACTTCTCCGTCCATACAAAGCAGTAGTGCGTCTAGCGCATGACATCCGGCGGATAGAAGGCTGCTTCCACCGGCATTTCGTTTTGTGTTCCACCGAAACTGTCCGTACCAAGGTCCAATGCCGTGGTAGTAGTCGATTTCTCCATAATGAATTTCTCCAATTAATCCTCGATCAATAACCGCTTTGGTGGCTAGGAACTGACTTGAGTAGCGGCATTCAAAACAAACGCACGCTTTCACACCTGTTTTGACTAAGGTGCTCCGCATCGCCTTTAAGTCTTTAAGGTTAAGTGCAAGTGGTTTTTCAATGATTAAGTGCTTGCCGGCTTCTGCAGCTGCGATTACCTGTTTTGTGTGATGTTGTGGATAGCTGCAGATTGAGATCACGTCGATCATCGGATCATTAAGCATTTTTTTAAGGTTTGTATGACATTCTATTTCGCTGCCGTGTTTTGTGCTGAGCTCAACTGAATCCAGTTTGCGTGAGGAATATACTGCCGTGACTTGTCCTTGAGTAGTGCCATTAATTGAGTCGATATGTGCTCCAGCTACCCAGCCATAACCGATTACGCCAACATTGAATTTCTTCATAAGTCTTAAGAGAAGTTTAAGTCCCGATGCCACAATGAACGCGGCCGATTGTCAACTGTTGCGTTCATACTAGAATCATGTGAATATTTCGGTTATCTCGTTCTATGTAACTGTTTGCACGATTACATCGTCTCACTTAACTGCTGGAATATATTACGATCCAATGTCAAAAAAACACTCGAATACTTCTTCCGAATGCTCTCCTGACTGTTGTCAGCCCAAACCCTCGCGTCGCCAGTTTTTTGGCCGAAGTGCTCAATCTATTGCTGCTATTGGGGTGGCAGTTCAAACAGGGGCAAGCGCTTCAAACGCTCGGCCAAAGCCGGGAGGTTGGTTTTCGACGGGTTTTGGTCAGACTCGTGACATGACTGTGGCTGATGGATTGATTTATGTCGCTGGGGATTCAGCGGTTGCTGTATTTAAATCGAGTGGAGAGTTAGTGCGCCGAGTGGATTTTGACTATACACCACGCTGTATTGCTGTGGAAGGCAGTGAGATGGTTGTTGGGTTTCGTGACCGGCTGTGGTTATGTGATCTTGCGGGAAAACCTAAGATCAAGACCCAGCGCTTAGCCAAGGATGCTGCTTTGACTAGTTTGACCATAGCTGGCGACGGATCAATCTATGCGGCTGATGGTGGTGTTGGTGCAATTTGGAAGTTAGATAGTGACGGCAAAATTATCGAACGATTAGCTGGAGGCAAGGGAGGGCGGTTCGCCGTGCCTAAGTCGTTTTTTCCTATTACATGGGCTGATGATTCGCTAGTTGTGGCTCATCCTGGTCGGCATCGGGTTGAAAAGTATGATGCAGATGGCGAATTGAAATTACGTTGGGGGAGGCGTACTCGCGGTCTCGATGGTTTCACAGGTTGCTGCAATCCAGTGAGTGTGGTAGTTACCGAAAGTGGCCAGTTCGTGACTGCTGAGCGAGGCCAGCCTCGTATTAAACTCTTTGATAATGATGGGAAGCTCCGTTCGGTGATTGCCGAGCCCGAAGCGTTTGACATCTCAGAGCATGAACGAGTGGATACTGATGCCGATTTGGTAACTTGTCAGAACGGAGGCATTGAAGTCGCTCTACTTGGCGAGCAGGTTATTGCTCTTGATCATACTATTGCATCCTTCCGGTTATTTGATTTGGCGTAAACCTCTTATGAAACGATTTGCTTTGTTGAATATGCTTTGGCTTGTTTTTGCGCTTGGTCAAGCGCAAACCGAGACTAATTCTGAAGCTACACATGCAGAGGTTGAACCGATTAAATTTGGTAAACACTCAAGTGGTCATGCAATAACCATTAAGACTATAGCTATGACCCATAATGACGACTTACTTGTCGGAATCTCATGGGGGGAAGGGAAGATGGAGTTTGCGGAGCCTAGTAGTGATGCCGATCAGAGCCGACGTGGTCGGTCGAATCGCTCCGGTCGCGGATTAAGTTCATTGCCGGTTATTGTTGCGCTCGATGAAAACAAGGATGGCGAGATTTCGGCTGAGGAAATTAAGAACGCTGAGAAGGCATTAGTCAGTCTTGATGCTGATGGGGATGGTAAATTAAGCGATTCAGAAGTTCGTCCCTCTGGCCGAGATATTGAACGTCAATCTGGTGGGAGGGCACGTAGCAGTGACAAGCCTCAGGCAGAGATTAATCGAATATTAGAATTTGGAACCCCGGATGAAATTGTCGAATTAGCTCGTGAGGTTGAGCCACGTCAGTTTTTTGAAGCAATGCGAGATATGGAATATGAGGATCGCAGGAAACTAATGGGAGAGTTGCCTGATGAAATTCGTCAACAATTTCGCAATCGTCGTTCAGGTGTGGAGGGTCGTCGTTCAGGCAGGGAAAGATCCGATCGAGGGGGTCGGAGCGATAGGGAAAGGTCTGCTCGGGGTAGTGATCGTCCAGAGCAAAGGGGGAATCGTGGACCACTTTCTGTTGATGATCTATTCAGTCATACTTATAGCATCCGCATTGTTAGCCCGAATGGTTCTATAAAGGCCGAGTGGCCGATGCCGGATGATGGACCACACCCCAAGATGATTCATAACTGCGAAGATGGCACTGTGTATGTCGCCGGCCATGGCAAAATTGCTTCGTATGACAAAAACGGCAAGCGGCTCGCGATGGCAGACTTTGACCAAATTAGTGGTTCGAAGTCACTGGCAGCCGGTTTGTTCGTAAGCGATAGGCATGTGTTTCTTGCGGTTGGTACTGGTAATAGCATGCGTGCTACTGAGGATATCTATCGATTCAACCGTGATCTAACCAGCCCAAAAAAGATAATTGAGCAACAGTATGGCTGTTGTAGTCACATCGATATGCAGGTAATGAACGGCGAGCTGCTCATAGCCGAGAACTCACGGCATCGCGTCAATCGGTTCTCACTTGACGGCACAAAACTTGGTCGTTGGGGGAAGCGGGATCGTACAGGTATAGAGGGATTCGCCGCTTGCTGTAATCCGGTGAATATTGATATTGGGCCGGACAATGTTCTTTACACTGCTGAGTCTGGGGTTGGTCGCATAAAGAAGTATACGCCCGATGGTAAATTTCTCGGTGTAGTGGGTTATGTAGACACTACTGAATTTGATCGTGGGGGGAAGCTTGCCGCACAGACATGTTATATTCCGATTGAGGTTAACAAAGACGCTAGCCGTGTTTATGTAATGGACGTTCGTGCCAATCTTATTCGCGTTCTTGCGCCAAAGAAAAAATGATTCGGTACGTCGGACTTTTTCTTACGTTTGCATTTAGTCATGCAGCTGAAAAACCGGTGCAGTTGGTGGTCATGGATCCGTTGTCTTTGCCGTTATCTTGTTCCTGTGTTGAAGGAGTTGGGCAAAGGCGTTACGACAAGCTTGGTGATCACCTTAGTAAAGTTCTTGGTCGTTCGATTAATTTGACATTTGAGGAGAGTCTTGATTTGGCGCTAAGGCGTATAAGAGCTACGCCAGATTTTATCATTGGCAAGGATGCAATGGTTTCTTTCGATTCAAAACGCCTCAAATTGCAAGTCACACCGATTGCAGCTCTTACTGACCGTACCGGATCCTTGACACATCGTGGAGTGTTTATAGTTCGTACAAAAGATCCTGCAAGACGACTCTCTGACTTATCTGGCCGTAAGGTTATGCTTGGTCCGGAGGAAGAAGCTGAGACACATCAAGCTGCAAAGGCTGCGTTACGAAAAGCACAATTAGCAAAGTCAGCCAGCCTTGAAGTTGCAGGTGCGGTTGACTCCGGTGCGCTGGCGCTGACAGATGGTGAGGTTGATTCGGCTGTTGTGCCTGAGTATTTACCCCCATTGTTAGTTGGATGTGAGAAACTGAGTGAGGGTTCGGTGCGCATATTATCAAAGACACCGCCGGTCTCTGGAGTGCGATTATTTCAAACTAACGTTGCTGATGATGCTTTGGTCAAACGGGTGATGGAGGAGGTCACAGGCTTAGATAAGCGAAAGGATTTATTGATCGCACTTGAGTCGGCCAAGGGGTTTGTGAAAATACCCGATCATTTGGGATGGCTGGACTGGCGTGGACCGGACCGACGTGGACAAGCTTTAACTCTGCCAAAGCAACTACCCAAAGCATTGAAAAAGATATGGTCAACCAAATTGACTGGGCCAGCTGTTGCCGGGCCAGCAGTTACTGAAAAATGGGTAATTATTCCCGATAAAAATCGAGAGGGCACAAAAGATTTATTTCGTTGCCTTGATGTTACTGATGGAAGCGAGGTGTGGCGATTGGAGTATGAGGCTGACAGGGAAATGGACTACAGTAATTCGCCCCGTGCGACACCGGTTGTTCACGACGGATTGGTTTATCTACTCGGGGCTCTTGGTGATTTGCATTGTCTTCGGATTGAAACGGGTGAGGTAGTGTGGAAGACGAATTATTACCGAGAGTACGGAGGGAAGTTATTACCATGGGGTTCGAGTGCTCCACCATTGATCGTTGCTGAAAAGTTAATTATTAATCCGGGAGCTCCTAGCGCTTCTTTAGTTGCACTTGATCGAAAAAATGGGAGCCTGATCTGGAAGTCATCCGGCCATGCGGCTGCCTATTCTGCATTTGTCGAGGGTGAGTTTGGAGGGCTTCAGCAGATTGTTGGTTATGATTCAGCCAGTCTCGGCGGTTGGGATCCGGCTACAGGTAAACGACTTTGGCAGCACGTGCCAACCGAGGGGGCCGACTTCAATGTTACAACTCCGCTTATTTACGGTAGTCAACTATTGCTAGCTACTGAGAATAACGGCACGAGGATGCACCGGTTTGCAAAAAATGGTCAGCCTGTCGACGAGCCGGCGATAGTCAATCCCGCCTTAGCGCCGGATACTTGTTCGCCAGTAATAGTAGGTGATCGAGTTTTTGCTACTGCTTACGGCGAGATGTACTGTCTCGACTTGAAGAATAATCTGAAAACCGTTTGGGTGAAGGAAGATGACATTTTTTATGATCACTCAAATGTGATCGGTGGCAATGGTCGAGTATTGGTATGGACGCAGAGCGGGGATTTGTTACTGCTCGATGCTGCCGCGAATAAGTTTAGTTCTCTTAGCCGAATGCGACCTTTTGGAGACGGTAAGGTTGATTCGATGTCACATCCAGCTATTGTAGGCAACCGGATTTATCTTCGAGGCCCCAGTGAAATCGCCTGTTTTCAATTGAGTAAAGATTAAATCTGAATGGGATAGCCCTCTTTGTCTCTTGATGAAGAAGTAGTGTGTTTAATCTTTCTATTTACTTAGGGATTTGAGTACATCAGGGTCTCTTACATCGACCCACCGGCCTTCAATTTTATTACCAGCGATTGTTTCATTGGCGTCAATCATAGTTCCAATAGCATCGGTCAGTTCGTATTCATCGCGAGAAGATTTTTTGAGTTTTGCAGTGTGATCAAATAAGACTGATTTAAAAATATAAATACCAGCATTATACCATATCGGTTCTCCATCCTTTAGCCATCCATCGACTTTGAGCTGATTCAGTTCTTCATCATTGGGTTTCTCAATAATTTTTTTTAGACAAAAAGCATTATTAAAAAAATTGATACCACCTTTTCGAACGTCTTCCCCTGGAGTTACGGTGATTAGACCTGAGAAATCATCTTCTGCAAAACGTGCTAACATCTTTTTGTATGTTTCAGGACGGACAAGTATGTCTCCGTAGGTCAAAAGGAAGGGATCGCTTCCGACAAAGTTTTTGGCTAGTTCTGGTGCTTTACCTGTCCCATCCTGTATATTTTGAATGACATAGTTAATTTTAAGTCCCAGTGATGATCCGTCTCCAAAATGTTTTCGAATAACCTCTGCCTTCCAACCAACAATAATACAAAATTCACGCACGCCCTGTGCAGCTATACCTGTAATTATATGTTCAAGTATTGGCATCCCTTGGACAGGTAGCATCGGCTTAGGTAACTCCTCAGTTAGAGTCCCCATGCGCGTACCTTTTCCGGCTGCGAGTATGACGGCCTTCATGCGCCGAATTTGTCGAACATTAAGGCATTTGCCTGCATTAGGCGTATAAGATGTTTGGCTTCAATGATCCCTAGTGATCCACTATTACAGTTCGTTTCAGTGAATCGATCCAGCTTGTCAGACCCACTATTGGCTGAGTAAAGCAGTACGGGTTGCGGATGCCAAGAATGCCCTTTTAGTGCGCAGGGTGTTGAATGGTCGCCAGTTATGGCAATAACGTCAGGTTTTTTTTCAAGCAGAATTGGTAATGCCGCATCAAAATCCTCAATTGCTTTGGTTTTAGCTTCAAAATTTCCATCTTCACCGTACATATCAGTATACTTGTGATGAACAAAAAAGTATTCATAGTCATTGTAAAGCTCGATACATTTCTGAAATTGTTCACTGATATCCTGTAAGCCCTCGATTTTAGTCATACCTACAAGCTGGGCTAATCCTTTGTACATTGGATAAATCGCTAAGCATGCCGCTCGCATTGAGTATCTAACATCAAATGTAGGTATATCAGGTTGATGTGCTATTCCCCTCATTAGAAAACCGTTTGCTGGTTCCATTCCTTGAAGTAATGGCAGTGCAGCTTTGTAAAATTCTCCGATAATCTGTGCTGCTTTTTTTGACTTATCGCAATTGGAGTTTTCAGGTTGAGTCTCAGCAATAGGAAATCCTTCGCGGTGTGGATCTGTATCACTTAATGGACCGGCTAAATCAGCTCCGCGAAAAATCACTACAAAACGGTGGCCCTTTCCAGGTCTAATAATGACCTCAGCGTCCATAATTCTTTTTATTTTTTCTGAAAGTATTGCGCAACGCTCCTCACAGAGTTCGGTTTCTATTCTTCCTGCTCTTCGATCTGTTACTAAGGCATTAGTATCAAGCGAGCAAAAGTTGGCGCGAGCTGCAATATCACCCGGTTCGAGTTTTATTCCTAATCCAAGCGCCTCTATCACGCCTCTTCCAACTTCTACTTCAAGCGGGTCGTATCCAAAGAGGCCAAGATGTCCTGGACCACTTCCTGGTGTAATCCCGTGTGCTGCCGGTATCAATCGACCCATTGCGGAATCTTTGCTCAAGGCATCCAAGTTTGGTGTGTTGGCTGCTTCAAGTGGAGTTTTGTAATCGGTATCTTTTGTGGCGATATCGCCGAGACCATCCATTACGAGTAAAGCCATTTTGGCTCCATTTTTTAAAGTAAGATCAGAATATATTGAGTCAACACTCATACGAATTTAGGTAGTACTTATAACCAACTAATGGTTAGTGAAGGGCGGATATTGCTTGTCGCTCGTGAAAGGGTCAACTCGTTCAGTATCTGTGAGATAGTAAAATGTGAATAAGATGTGACAAATTGTCTCTTTATAACCACAACCTATTGTGGTTCGAGTTTTATAAGGCACTGTATATTGTGTTTTCTAGCTTTACTTGTGAGGGTTTATCCGGTCTGATTTGTCCTTCGTGTATCTAAAGAATCTTACTGCTTTAGGCTTTAAATCGTTTGCAGATAAAACATCACTCGATTTTCAACCTGGTGTTACTGCGATCGTCGGGCCAAATGGTTGTGGTAAATCGAATGTTTCTGATGCGCTTCGCTGGGTTTTAGGTGAGCAATCGGCAAAGGCTTTACGAGGTTCTGGAATGGCTGATGTCATTTTTAATGGCACTGACAAGCGTAAGGCTCTCAGTATGGCTGAAGTCTCTTTGACAATCGGAGGTATTGATGTAGATCAACTTAAGACTGCCGGTGTGGATCTTCCTTTTAACGAGGTTACTGTTACTCGTAGAATTTTTAGAGATGGTGGCAGCGAATATTTCATCAACAAGGTATCATGCCGTTTGAGAGATATTCAGCAATTATTTATGGGTACAGGAATGGGTCGAGCAAGCTATGGGATTATGGCCCAAGGAAACATTACTCAGCTCATTTCTAGTAAAGCAGACGATAGGCGGACCGTTTTTGAGGAGGCTGCCGGAATCACTAGATTTAAAGGGCAGAAAAAAGAGGCGCTTCGTAAACTTGATTATACTGAACAAAACTTACTTCGCGTTTCTGATACTATTCGTGAAGTGAAGCGACAAATTGGTTCACTTCAACGGCAAGCATCAAAAGCACAACGATATAAAGAGGTAGCGAGCGAACTTCAAAGTCTTGAGAGTCAATTGGCTTGTTATCAACTTGTTAATTTGCAGGATTCAGTTCAGCAAAGCCAAAAGTCTATTTCTGATTTCAAGGGAAAATCAGACGATTTCTCCGAGACGATTGCCGATGGTGAACGCCAGATTAATGAAGCCCGACAACAAAGGGCTGCGATCGAAAAGCAGGTTTCTGATGCACAGGAAAAAGGAGCAAATTTACAAGCTGAACTGGAGCGTCTTGAGAGTCGAATTCAGTTTAGCCGTGAGCGCATCATTGAGCTCGACGAGCAGGTATCTAAAGCTCATGAGGAAATCGCTGAGGCCGAGCAGCGTAGCAGTAATTCGGAGCAAGAATTGGTTGAGATAACTGATAAGTTAGGAACAGCGGACATTGCAGTTGCGGACAAGCGGAGAATCGTTGAGGAAAAACAGACGGATTGTAAGGCGATTGAGCAAGAATTGAACCAGCGTCAGGAGGCTTTAAATCAGGCTCAGACCGAATCATTTAGTGTAGCACAGGAATTAACTCGAGTGCGCAATGAACTTAATAATCTTGATCTGCAAAAGCGCGGAAACATGGTGCGGTTGGAAAAACTTTCAGCAGAAAAACTTCAACTTGAGGAAGAACAGCTAAGACTTCATGAACGCCTTGGCGAATTTTCAAGTGATGTTGAGTCTCGAAAATCTAATGCTCAGAACAGGTTAGGAACAGTTGAGGAGCGTCAGCATCGCTTGATTGAGCTGGAGGAGAACTTGGTTAAGATTACAGCTGATTTAGATAACTTGCTTCGAACTCAAGCCGAGAAGCGTTCGCGTCTTAATGTTCTAGAGCAGTTACAGGCATCAAATGAAGGAGTCAGTGCAGGTGTGCAGGCGGCGCTCAAGGAATCAAAGTCAGCTCTTGGGCTTTTAGCGGATCAAATTGATGTTCCCGAGGAACTTGTGTTCGCTATTGAGACTGCACTGGGAAGACATTTACAGATGATCATAACCAGTAAGATTACCGATGCTAAAACCATTTTGCATTTGTTGACTGAAGGTAAAAAAGGTCGTGCTGATATTGTTGCTCTTGATTTTTTATCTAAAAAAGAATTATTCAAAATCGATCAAATTAAGATTGAGGAATTAGGCGGAGTTTGTGCGTTTAGTTGTGTTAGTTCTGATGATTCACTAAAACCATTGCTTAACCTTTTATTGGGTCGATTGGTTATAGTACCGGATTTAAATTCAGCTATTCTTGGTTGGGAAAAAAATCGTGATTTGGATTTTGTTACAAAAGAGGGTGAATTGCTCTCTCGCCATGGAGTTTTAAGTGGAGGAAGAGGTAATGGTAGTGCATCTGCATCTTTGCTGGCTCGAAAAAATGAAATTACGGACCTTAAAAAAGAGCTCGATGGATTAGGTGGAATCGTTAGTGAGCGAAGTAAGGAGAAGGGCGATTTGCAGGCTGAGCAAATTTCTCTCAAGGCAGGATTGCAACAGGTTCAAAACGAACTGCGCCAACAGGAGGTTTCAATTGCTACAAGTGAAGGAGAACTTAAGGCCCTTCAGAATTCACAACGGGTGCTTGAGCAAAAAATTGAAAGTGTCACTTTTGAATTAAATGGTCTTGGAGATCAGGAATCTGAAGGTAGTGGTAAACGTGACCAATTGGCAGCAGAAATGGTTTCGTTGGAGGAAAGGGAAAGAGTCTCTGGGAAGAGTGTTGATGAGGTTATTAATGTGGTGGAGGGCCTTAGAGGTAAACGAGATATTGCTAATGCGGAACTGACAGATGCTAAGGTTGGCCTTGCGTCTGAGGAGCAGCTTCTTGCGTCGTTCAAGCGCCAATTGGATCCACTTAAGCTTCGACTTGATGAATTAAGACAACGCGTGAATCAGCGGCGTAGAGATATTGACGGAGCAGGGGAAAAAAAGGCTCAAACTGAGTCCGAAATCTCTAATTCCATTCAACGTATTGATTTGGTTCGAGTTGAGCGTGAGCAATCGAGTCAAGCTGTTGCTAAAATGCTTGAACAAAAAATTGAGGCCGATCAAAAAGTAGAGAAGAGAGAAGAATCTTTACGTTCTGTGCGAACAGAGCTTAGTACTTCTCAGGAACGACGTTCGCAATTAGAGGTTGAGTTGGCGCAAAATAATATGATGGTTGAAAATCTCTGTGAGCGTATGCAGGAAAAATACCAGATAGATTTGCGTGAAGTAAAAACTGAATATCTTAAAACTTCAGAAAAAGATTCTGGAGAAGTTGAAGTCGTTTTTTCAACGGCTGATGAAATGCAGGCTGAAGGATTGGAAACTGATTGGTCATGTGTAGAGAAGAAAGTAAGTGAATTGCAAGATCGAGTTGAACGAATGGGTCCGGTTAATCTTGTGGCTATTGAGGAATATGAAGAAACAGAAGAGTGTTATAAATTTCTTACGACACAGCACGATGATTTAATTAAAGCCAAAGAACAGCTGCTTGACGTGATTGAGCAGATTAATAATGAAACCACCCAAATGTTTAAAGTGACCTTTGAGCAAATTCGTGAAAATTTCCGTCAGCTATTCAAGGAGGTTTTTGAAGGGGGTAAAGCAGACTTGGTTTTGGTTGATGAAGAAGACATGTTAAACAGTGGTATTGAGATTGTAGCTCGGCCTCCTGGTAAGAAGTTGCAAAATATTTCACTTCTCTCTGGTGGAGAGCAAACTATGACCGCTGTATCTTTAATGTTTTCTATATATCAGGTGAGCCCTAGTCCGTTCTGTGTGTTAGACGAGCTAGATGCTCCATTAGATGAGTCCAATATAAATCGTTTCATTCGTGTTCTTAAGCGTTTTATAAATCATTCCCAATTTTTAGTGATAACTCATAATAAGCGCACAATCAGTATGGCGGATACTCTTTATGGTGTGACTATGCAGGAGCACGGTGTCAGTAAGATTGTGTCAGCAAGATTTCAGAAAACCGAGCGAGAGGAGGATGCCACAGGAGGTCGTGAGACTAAGCCTGTTAAGGCGCGTGTCTCATCCTCTAAGGCAGCTAAGAGTAAAGAAGAAGTTACTAAAGAATCTTCAGAAGGTAATGATGGTGATAACGACGCAGACGATGTTATTACAATGGGTAAATAGACTTACCTAAGGATTCAATAAAAACCAAATTTTTGCCTGCCTGTTATACTTTGCCGTAGACGGTTTTGCCGGTGCTTTCCAAATCGTTACAAGCTTCACTCATTCGGGAAGCCATTGATTCTTCGGCTTGCTTAAGATAAGAACGAGGATCATAAACTTTCTTGTTTCCGACTTCGCCATCGATTTTAAGTAAGCCATCGTAATTTTTTAGGACGTGATCCACTATTGGTCGGCTAAAGGCATACTGTGTGTCGGTGTCGATGTTCATTTTAATTACACCATACTTAAGCGTTTCCGTAATCTCATGCTTTTCTGAGCCTGATCCACCATGAAAGACGAGATCAAACTTAGCATCTTCTCCGTATTTACTGATTACTGCATTCTGACCTTCTTTTAATATGTCTGGTCGAAGCTGAACAGAACCTGGTTTATATGAACCGTGTACGTTTCCGAAGGTAGCCGCAAACATGTAGCGGCCGATACCGTTAAGGCTTTCATAAACGCTAAGCATGTCTTCAGGAGTTGTGTATAGTTTTTCAGATGGCATATCTTCATGGCCAGCTGCACCATCTTCTTCGCCGCCAACTACGCCAGCTTCTACCTCAAGGATAATTTCGTTCTTTGCGCATAGCTCAAGGTATTCTTTTGAAATCGCGATGTTTTCCTCTAGGGGAAGTATAGAAGCATCAAGCATATGGCTTTGAAACAAATTAGTTTGGCCATTGGCACGACGACGTGCAGTTTCTTCTATCAGTGGTTTAAGAAATCCTTCTGCTTTCTCCGGTTGACAGTGATCGGTATGGAGGCCGACTAGAATGTCGTATTTTTCAGCCAAACGGTGAGCTGCTTCAGCTAAAACAATACAACCATGTACGGCGTCTTTTATATTTAGCCCCGCAGCGAATTGACCTCCTCCAGTAGAAAACTGAATAATTCCATCAGATTTAGAATCAGCAAAAGCCTTAAGCGCTGCATTGATGGTAGTGATCGATGTGACATTTACAGCTGGATATGCATAGTCACCCTTTTGGGCAGCATCAAGCATAGCGGCATACTGTTTTGGTGTAGCAATAGGCATAACGTATTATAGTACCAAACTTGGCCATTCGGCCAAAAGGCGGCGCATACTATCTAGATTAGCTCCTTTTGCAAGGGTGTAAAATAAACGATCTTTACAGAGTATTTACATGAATACATCAATTTTGCTGTAATCCAGCTCTTGACATGCCGTGTAGCTATACCAATAAAAGAGGCAGTGAAAGCACACATATTTTATTCCTGTTTGTTAATTGCTATGGTTACGGTTGGTTGTGATTCGCAAAAGAGCGAACAATTGGGTAATCCTGATTCTAAGCCAAAGAGTATGCCTTTAACCCCTGCTAACACCGAAGTTCCTATTTTGTCTGAAAAATCAAATATTTCTAATGAGTCGGATCATAAGGGGAGTAATGAAATACAAAAAAAAGAGGGGGGATCCTCAGATATATCTCCTAAATACGATATCTTTCGTAGTGCGGGTAGTGGTGATATTGATGCAGTGAAATATCATTTAGCTAATCAGGTAACACTTAACACTCAAGACAAGACCGGAAAGACTCCACTGCTTTGGGCTATCAGGAGCAAGGAACATGAAATAGTATATTATTTACTGGATAATGGTGCAGATCCAAATATTTCTGACAAAAAAAAGGTCACCCCATTATTCTGGGCGGTGCGTATGGGGCGTCCGGAGTTAGTGACTGCTTTGCTCAATAAGGGGGCAGATATCAAACTACGGGATTTTCAAGGCAAGGATGTATTCGATTATGCGAAGGATGAAACTATTATTGAGATTCTTCGAAGACACCGAGAAAAATTGTAAATGACAATTGAGCAATTAACGGATCAAATACTCGATTTCAGGAATAAGCGAGATTGGAGTCAGTACCATAAAGCTAAAGACATGGCTGCCGCTGTAGCGATTGAGGCTGCGGAATTACAGGAACATTTTCTCTGGAAAAACGATGAAGAGAGTGCTGAGCATTTGGGTAAGCACGGCGACGTGGTAGCTGAGGAAATGGCCGATATTGCTATATATCTTTTTCTAATGGCGTCAGATGCGGGTGTTGATATTGGCCAAGCCATCCAAGCTAAACTCGCGATCAATGAGAAGCGTTATCCGGTTGATAAAGCTAAAGGTCGGAGAAATAAATACACCGATTATCAAATCGATGGCCAGTGATATTCGAGTTGGTATTATTGGCGCAGGATCCAATACAACGGCTAAACATATTCCACTCTTTAAGGCCATTGATGGAGTTGAAATTGTTGGGGTTGTAAACCGAAGCAAGGAATCATCCATAAATGTTGCCCGGAGCTTTGATGTTCCGAAAATCTATGACAAGTGGGAGGATGCCATTACCGATCCTGAAACAAATGCGATTGTCGTAGGTACCTGGCCTTATCTTCATTGCCCTGTAACATTGGCAGCGCTAGAGTCTGGTAAACATGTCCTTACTGAAGCGCGCATGGCTATGAATGCCGATGAAGCACTTCAAATGTTTAACGCAAGTCAGGCAAATCCTAGATTAGTTACCCAAGTTGTTCCTTCCCCAATTACTTTGTTTGCTGATGCTGCTATCAAGCGTTTAATTTCAGAAGGCTACCTCGGAAGATTACTAGTTGTTGAGAGTCGTATTAGGGGTCAGTTTTTAGACTCAGAAGCTTCATTGCACTGGCGGCAAAATATTGACTACAGTGGGAATAATATTATGGCGATGGGCATATATTATGAGGCGCTTGTTCGTTCGGTAAGCCGGGCAACTAAAGTGATCGCTCAGGCTAAAACATTTACTAAGCATCGTCGGAGCGAAAATGGAACACTTCAGTTAGTTAATATACCTGAGCATCTTGATTTAGTTGCTGATCTTGAATGTGGGGCGCAAATGCATTTGCAACAATCAAGTGTAACTTCATTTATGGATGATGATGCTATTTATCTTTTTGGTAGTCATGGTACATTGAAAATAACCAGTGACCGGTTATTCGGTGCTACTAAAGATGCAAACGAGTTGAAAGAAATCCAGATCGAAAAGTGTGAACGAGGTGAATGGCAGGTTGAGGAGGATTTTGTTGCTGCGATTCGAGGTGAGCGGAAAATAACGCACACCACATTTTCTGATGGATTGCACTACATGCAATTCACTGATGCAGTTAATCGTAGTTTGACTAGTGGTAGACTTGAACTGATCTAATCGCTTACGCTTTTTGAGAGTAGGTGTTTATTATATATATAATTAATTTTCACCCAGCCATACAGTGGCATTTTCAATTATCTTGAGCACGGGTTGCACCTTGTAAACCGCGTATTGCTGATCTCCAGGGCGAAAATAAAAGATTTTACCTTTCCCAAGAGACCATATGGCACCTGATCGGAAGTATTCTCCTCCTTCCCATGTTTCATCAAGGATCACTTCATCTGGAGTTGGTACATGGAATGGTTCATCGTACATTTCTGTTTTGGGAATGATGAATGTGGATGGAATATTTTGATTAATTGGATGTTCCTTGTTTATGATTCGAATTTTACTTGGTTGAGCTGGGGTGCAGCAACGAGGAAATACACAATTTGGGCGTTCTATATATATTTTGATTTGCCCATTTTCATTTTGGCTAAACTCATGAAGTTGGTGTGGTCGGGCATTGTCAGGAGCTTTCTTCCATTGAATCTGGCCTTTGAATTGCACTATCGCATCCTCACGTAGTTCTTCTGGAAGTTGTTCTAGAGCATCTTGTGCAGCCACTTCTTGCATCGCGACCATGAATGGGACTGCCCAGTGAGCTGAGTGCAGTACGATGAAATCGAGTTTTCCATTCTTGATGAGATCAGCAATCTCTTGAGATTTGGATTCGCTTATATCTCGGTGCTTCACATGACCCCAATAGATAAGCACATCAGCTTTGTTGAGTGCCTTTGTTGACAATCCTTGCTGAGATTGATTTATGTTGGCTGATCTGATGTTAAGTTTGGGGTTTTGTTTCAGATATTCTGCGATAAAGTTACCTGGGTAATTGGGGTATACTTTTTTTGAGACTGGTTGTTGTTCATCCCAAACAAGCACATTGATTTTGTCATCAGCCCAAGACGTACTCACTGTTAAGATGAGTATGGCTAGGAAACTTATTGAGCGTATTTTAAATTTAGGGATCAATGAAATCATGTGCGATTAATGTTGGAGTCTCCGGTACTACAAGCCAAGTGTATAATAAGGTTGTGTAGCCAGTCCTAAACTTAAACTAGGCACAGTTTATGCAGGTAATAGTATCTGGGAAAATTTCTAACCGATCTTCCTCAATCGGCTTTTTACATTTGCCACATAAGCCATACTGGCCTTTATCCATACGTTTAATTGCGTTTTTAATTCGCAATAATTGATTCTCTTGTCTTCGTTTTAGTTCGAGGGCTATCTGTTGATTTTGTAAGGCATCCATCCTTGATAGTCTTCCAATAGATGAATCCAACTCAACTACTCCAGAGTCACCTTTGTTTGCGGACATATTCTCCTCAATTTCAATTCTCAACGATTCTAATCGTTTTCTAAAAAAAACCATTCGCTCGTAGTCCATGTTAAACAAGATAGTCAGCGCTCAGATCATGTCATTCAAGTTTACAGTAAAATTTTAAATTATCCGATGCTTGGCCAAGCGCTTGCGCTTGGGTAATATTATGGAGTTGATGTTATGCACGAAGTAAATTTTTTACAGGATCTAGCTGTAGTGATGATCGCTGCAGGCATCGTGACATTATTGTTTCAACGNCTCAAGCAGCCAGTGGTGTTAGGTTATATTGTTGCTGGNATCTTAATCGGACCAAAGTTCTCTGCGTTATTTATAGAGGGTGATGGTTTTAGATTGGTTCATGATAGGGAGACGATCGANTCGTTGGCAGAATTGGGAATGGTGTTTTTGATGTTTTCGCTTGGACTAGAGTTCAACTTACGCAAGCTCGGCAGGGTTTCAGCGACAGCATTAGTTTCAGCGCCATTGGCTATTATGCTTATGGTGTTTCTCGGTTATCAGGTTGGTCAGTTGATGGGTTGGACGCCGGTGAGTAGCTTGTTTTTAGGTGCGATCATTTCCATCGCATCAACCTCGGTTATCGTCAAGGTTCTCAAGGAAATGAAGCGTGACCGAGAGCCGTTTGCTGAGCTGATCTACGGCATTCTAATTGTGGAGGACTTGCTCGGGGTGGTTATGATAGTTTTACTAACTGGTATAGCATCGACTGGCGATCTTGGTTTACAGCCGATGCTAATTTCGACCGGAAAATTGTTAGTTTTTTTAGTAACTGTGCCAGTAGTTGGTCTACTGTTAATACCCCGATTGCTTAATTTTGTAGCTCAATTCGAAAGTAATGAGCGGCTTTTAGTTGCTGTATTGGGATTGTGTTTTGGTATATCTCTGATAGCGGCAAAACTTGGTTTCAGTGTTGCTCTAGGAGCGTTTCTTGTTGGAGCAGTAATAGCGGAATCAAAACAGATTCAGAGGATTGAGTCTTTAGTAGAGCCGGTACGTGATTTGTTTACAGCGGTTTTTTTTGTGGCGATTGGACTATTAGTTGATCCGGTTTTATTGTGGGAGCATATTGTACCTATTGCAGGTGTTTCTATTGTGGTGATTGTCGGTCAAGTGTTGGGTAACACTTTTGGTACTGTTGTTGCTGGGCATGATTTACGTACAGCAGTTCGTGTTGGCACAGGCTTATCACAAATAGGTGAATTTTCATTTGTTATTGCCACGTTGGGACTGACGCTTGGGGTCACTGATCCGAGCCTATATCCGATTGTCATCGGTGTGGCACTGGTTACAACTGTATTTACGCCTAGTTTGATACGTTGTGCCGATGGAGTGACTGATCGTATTCTATGCAGTGCGCCCAAACCGCTGGTCGGATATCTTGCCCTTTACAAGGACTGGGTGGAGCGTTTTAAAGGAGGTCAGTGGAATAATCTTGCTTGGAAGCTTTCAAGAAAGTGGATTTTGCAGATGGCGATAAATATGTTCCTTGTTGCTGGGATAATTCTTGGTGCGGCTTATTTAGCCAGACTTCAGCCGGTTTGGTTAACCAAATGGAATCTAAAACCGGATACATTGCGGACAACCTTATGGGTTACTTCTCTTATTTTTTCACTGCCAATGATTATTGCAAACTTACGAAAACTTCAGGCACTAGGTATGCTTATATCTGAGGCGACTATAAATCCTAACAGGGCAGGGCAGCGTACGCAGTCTCTACGTGCAGTTGTGGCTAATGCCTGCTTGATTGCTGGGACAACCGGAATGATTCTTAGCGTAACCCTTCTGAGTTCTGCCCTTTTACCACCTTTGAGAATCATGCTGGCGCTTGTCGTCGTTGTTGCTGTAGTAGGTTGGTTACAATGGCGGTTCTTGGTTCGGGTATATGCTCGAGCACAGATCGCCATTAAGGAGACGCTCGAGTCACATGAGATTAGTCAGTCCCGAGAGGCTGAAAAGAAATTGTTAAGAGCTATGCATTTGGAAAGCGTCTGTTTGAACAAGGGTAGTGCCTCACTTGGGCAAGTAATTGCCGTGTTGGGCTTACTAGAGGAGACTGGAGTGAGTATCGTTGGGATCGAGCGTGATGGCAAACGCATACTTAATCCCGATGGAGGAGAAGTGATTCTCGAAGGGGATGTTGTATTATTGCTTGGCGAAAAAAATCAGATCGAACAGGCAAGGGCGAAGATTAATCTGAATTGATCTTTGGCTTAAGCTGCGGGAAGAGCAGTACATCACGGATGCTTTCTTGTCCAAGTAACATCATTATCAAACGGTCGATACCTATACCGATACCTCCGGCTGGAGGCATGCCGTGCTCTAGTGCTACAAGAAAATCTTCGTCGAGTTTCTGTTGTTCTTCGCCGGCTTGATTGACCAGCGCTTCACGTTGCGCAATTGGGTCGTTTTGTTCGGTATAGGCCGGGGCAATTTCCTGCCCGTTTATACAGCATTCAAACACCTCAATAGTAGTTGGATCCTCAGGAGAGAGCTTTGCTAATGGGATTAGTTCTTTTGGTAAGTGGGTGACAAATGTTGGTTGAATTAATGTAGGTTCGATCAGTTTTTCGAATAGACCATTGGTTACCTCAAAGTCCTCAAAGTCAGGCCCGATTTCTGCGCCGAGTTCTACTGCCCGTTGACGCCGGGTTTCAGGCGAGATCTCGAACCAGTCATCGCCGCCTTTTTCACGGATTAAATCCTTGTATTTCACGCGACGCCATGGCCTTGAGAGGTCGATGGTGCGGGTAATGTTTCCTTCGGAATCTTTGTGTTCGATTACTAATGTTCCGATGACTTTTTCTGCCACGCGGATAATCATTGTCTCTAGTAATTCCATCATCGTTTCGTAGTCACCGAATGCCTGATAGGCTTCTAGCATTGTAAACTCTGGATTATGGCGTGGGGAGATTCCTTCGTTTCGGTAGTTTCTGCCGATTTCAAATACGCGATCCATTCCGCCGACCAGTAGTCTTTTCAAATAAAGCTCAAGTGCGATACGAAGGTAAAAGTCACATCCGAGGGCATTGTGTCGTGTAATAAAAGGTTGTGCCGCTGCTCCCCCGGGTATCGCCTGCATTGTTGGTGTCTCCACCTCAATAAAGTTTCTTTCATGCATGAACTCTCTTATTTCACGAATGATTGCACTGCGTTTGTAAAAAACCTCTTTGACGTTGTCATTGGCAATGAGGTCCAAATAGCGTTGTCGATAACGGGTCTCGATATTTGAAAGTCCGTGCCACTTGGCTGGTAAAGGTCTCAGTGCTTTGCCGACAATTGTAAATGTTTTTGCTTTAAGTGTTATTTCTTCAGTGCGAGTAGTAAACATAGTGCCCGTTACACCTAGGAAATCACCAAGATCAAGTTTTTTTAATAAATCAAAAACCTCTTCACCAATAGCATTTTTCTGAGCATACACCTGCATCCGATCTGATCCATCTCGTATATCCAAAAAGATGCTTTTACCCATCGTTCGGAACGCGGTCATGCGTCCGCCTAAAGCGACTTCTAGCCCTTCCTCATAATTCATTCGTGCGCCGGCGCAAGTTTCGTTAGGCGTGAACTTATTGAAAAAAGGTTCGACGCCTTTTTCCTGCAACGCAGCGAGATTAGCTTTGCGTTGTTCGATTAAAGAATTTTCCTCTTCCATGAACTTTTTAAAAGGGCAAACAGTTAATCACTTTGAAGGGCGCTTGGCCACTGAAAGTTTTGAGCTAGATCAATAGTGAGTATTTTATGCAACTTTGACTGGATAATGATGTTGGATTAAATTGAAACACTTTATGGTTAGAGATAGTTTTTCTTTAGATTGATGAGTATGCAGCGAGTATTAGTTATTTCAGTTGTGGTAAACGTCGTTTGCCTTGCGGCATTACTTTGGTCACTATCTAAAATGCAGTCTTTGGAATCTCGATCAATTCTGGAAAATAAGAAAAAAATCGTTATTGATAAGTCAAATCTGGACCGAACTACAGTGGCTGAAAGAGCTGTTCGTGAAGTTGAACCTTTTCATTGGAGTCAGATCGAAGCTCAAGATTACCAGACTTATATTGAGAATTTGCGTCGTATTGGGTGTCCAGAGGAAACAATTCAAGATCTAGTAAAACGGGATTTAGATCAGCACTATGATCAACTCAAGGCTACCGCACTCAATAAGGGAACTACACGAAATGATTATTGGGCGACTGGTCATCCAAATGCGCTTTCTCAGCCTAGTATCAATACTCGGTCAGAGTTGGCGCAACTAGATCAAGAGAAGTCAGCAGTTTTGAAGGATCTATTTGGGGTTGAAGGTTTAGCGGAAATTAATCGTTCAAGTCCTTATGCGCGTGCCAAATCAAAAGCCAAAACTGGCTATGCAATGGATTTTATTCCAGATGAAACCATGGCTGAACTGAATTCTATGGAGCAAGAATTCGGTAGTAAGTTGCTTAAAAAAATGGCTTCAGGCACTTCTGACGCTCAGGACCGAAGTGAGATTAGGATGTTGCGCGAAGCGCGAGAAAATCAAATAGCCTCAATGCTGACACCTGAACAAAAACTTGAGTATGATCTCCGTAAATCCCCTACTGCGGCTAATTTACGTCTGCAACTTGATGGGTTTGACCCAAGTGAAGATGAGTTTCGTAATATTTTTCAAATACAAAAAAAATTTGAGGACGATCATGGTGTAATTTCTGGGGCAACTATTTCGCCAGTAGAGGTTCAGGAACGTCGATTGGCTGAACAGGATATGAAAAACGATATGAGAAGTATGCTTGGGGAGGATCGTTTTCAAGACTACCTGCAGCAAACAGATTATGATTACAAATCGATTGACAAGATTACTCAGCGACAGGGCTTGGCAGATAACGTTTCAGCGCAGATCTATCAAATGAAATCTGAGGCCGAGGAGTTGGCCCGAGGTATTCGTTTAAATTCGGGAGTTCCCATTGGAGAACGTCAGCAACAACTACAGCAGATTTACAACGAAACATCTCGAAGTATCGAGTCTATAATGGGTCAGCAGGGTGCCGCTTCAATTCAGGCGCAGGGTGGAGGACGTAATTGGCTTAATAATCTTGGTCGGATTAATCCTCAGCCTATAACCCAGCCAACCTTTCAGGTTATTACTGGTGGTTCACCTTAACATTAATTGTGATTAATTTACACGAGTAACCCATTCGTGGGCGATGCCTTGTAGATCGATATCATCGTTTTCAGATTGAGAGCTGGGAGAGAAGTGAATTTGTTCAAGCTTGCTGATGGTGCTATTTAATTGATTAAGATGAGTCTTTGCTAGTTTCTTTGGTTGATTGATTTTAATTTGCTGTAGAAGGTTGATGACGGCGAAAGGGGTACACACCTCAGGTATATCGAAAATGGTAATTACCTCTGTATCTTTGGCCTTTTTTGATAAGCGAGTTCCAATTATTCCAATTGTCGCCAAAAATGCAAAGCCAACTATCCATGGCCAAAATGGTTGTGGATTTAGAATTATACCAGCCATTGCAATTTCATTTTCAACTTCTTTAATGTCGGCATCGCTGTATTGCTTAAATATAGATTTAGATACCAAATTGGTGGGTTTAGGGTATTTAAAAGTGTCAGGCTCATTGACTTTCCCTTCAGGCTTGATGGTGAGCAGCCATGTGCGCTCGCTAACAGCACTAACACTTTCAGTATCAGACTCAACCCTCGCAATCGACAATCCTTGATCTTCATTCTTTGCGATAAAAAATCCAGGAATGTTTAGGTCAACAAGCTTGTCAACCGTAGGGACTAAGCCTTTGGCAGTGGCATGTATTTCAAGTGTAAGTTCCTGATTGTCATTGGCTAGGCGAGCGTCAAGCGTCTGGGTTAGCGTTAATCCACCTACTGGCCGAAGGAATGCGGCTTCTTGTCGAGCATCAACGATTTGTGTTGCAGAAGTTACCGGTAGCAACGCTGGGCCAAGTGAGTCATAAAAATCGAGATCAATCTTTAACTCAGGGATGCGGTCGACAGAGGCATCTTTTGCTTTAAGAAGCAAATATGCAAGAGGGGTTTCACGCCAACCGGGTTGTCCTATTGTTCTAGAGCTGATTTTGTTATCGTGAAAGGTAATGGACTGTATATCAAAATTTTCCCCAAGTTTTTCGTTTAGGTGTTCTTCAAGATCATCTCTTGGGGATTGTCTTTGCCCAGGATAACTGGGGTAGTAAGGGCTACCTTTGCTGCCGCCAACTAGATAGCGGGCAAAGCCGCCAGCTTCACGTTCGATATCACTGGTATGTTTGAGGCTGATGAATAATCCGAACGATTCTTTGTGTCCGATTTCATCATTTCCATCTATACGAGTTAAAAGTTCTACCTCGTCAAGCAAGTCATCGTAATGCTGGACTAGCTCTCGAGCTTTTTCTCCAGCGGAATGGTTCTGAAGAACTACAAGTGCAGAACGGAGGTAGCGCGGTTTCAGTTCTGGTGTTAGTTTTCGAGAGTTAGTATCGATCGATTCGCCGAATGCTTTAAAGTGTCCTTCAGAGTCAGGTAAGACGAGGATTGCCTCTCGGATTTGCTGAAGATTTCCAATATCCGGAGTCTGTTGTCGAGTGACATAGGATAGATCGCTTGCGCCTAGATTGGAGTTGAACCAAAGCTGAAATAAGAGTGCATTTGGTTTGTCTCTAGTGACTGCAGTTTGGAGTGCATATAATGCTGCAGCTTCTTTGAAGGATTCAAAAGCAGCTTCACGATGTTTAACGTAAATATCCAGATCTGCTTTATTACCATACTGATATTCTGCAAGGTCAAAGTTGGCAGCAGCTTGTTGAAGTTTTAGTTGCCAGATATCAGGGTGAGCTTTAAGTCCTTCTTCCAGTAATGTAAGTTGTGTCTCATAGCCAGCGATTACTTCAGATCTTATTTGTGGTTCTTTTCTCTTGGTATTGGCCTGTTGTTGAATTTGTGGAGCTCGCCAAGAAGTAGCTAATCTTTGTCGCATCGAATTTGAAAGTTCTGCAAGTGAATTAATAGGCAGTTTGCTAGGTTCACCTAGCACAAGCTTGATATCTTTCAACTTATAGACCTCTGCAAAGCTATGTGCTCCTTCAAACGCTGTAACGATGGATTCTGCACTAGGTGGCTGTATTGGTAATTTGGTTAAACGTTCAAGAATTTGACTAAGCTCTTGGAGATTACGTTTTTGACGGGCTCTAGTCAGAGGCGTGCCATTAGGTCTGGAAGGATAGTAAACGGGCATACCTAGACTGGGCATACGTGGCTTGACTGAACCGTTGGGATTGCGTGTGGCAGCCCAGCCGGTTAGCAGTGAAGTCGACAATTTTTTTGCCTGATTTGAATCAAGTTTAGCTAACTCCTCTATTTCGTTGAGTGCTTTTAATATTTTTTTGTCTTTTAACAAAGTACCAGCTATGGCGGATTGGGTTCTAGCCTTGCGGCTATTAGGAAGCATATTGAACCACGATTTACTAGGGGCGTTTTCAAGAATTATTGCTGGTGCCAGCGGTTTGTTTTTAGTGGATTTTTGCTGGGCTAGTATTCTTTGTTGCTCGAGTAGTGGGTCGTAATATCTGTATTTGGTATTAGTGGATATTTGCCGAAAGTTTTCTACTGTGTTTTCAGCTTCGACTAACCAAGCATCACCAGCGATTGTAAGAGGCAACTGCCATAGTACCAAGTTAGTATCAGTCTGTGTCAGGAGTACATCGACTATTTGCTTAAGCTTTTTTAAGTTTTCAGCACGTAGTTTAAAATTGGCTCCACGTACATATTTTTGTATGTCTGATTGAACTATTTGGAGCAGCTTTAGTCCATTGCCGCCTTGGCTGAATTGTTTTTCCATCCAATTATCGGTGATGTTCTTTGGTAGTGTTTCAGAGATCTTAAATCCGCGTTTAACACCCATAATTTTATTTTCTATTTTTTGAGCGTTTGAAATTAATTTTTCATTAGCTTCCCATACTGCTTTTTGGTTTTTTAAGTTAGGGGTGCTAATCCAAATTTGCTCCAAAAGTTTAGCTCTTATATTGAGTGACCAATCACCGTGGTTATCATCTACTAATGGTAGAACGTGTTGTGCTAAATCACCAATTGCTAGCGGCTCAATCAGTTGAACAGCTTTTTTCCTTGATAAGGGATCCTTTCCTCCAAAACTCCCGATTCCATCATGTAGTTGGCTCGTAAATGTTTTTAGATTTGGTTTGCCAACAGAACGAAATAATCCAGTAAGGTAACTTAAATCATTTTCAGATATTTCAGTTGGAGCAATTTTTAGTAGTTCAACAAAATCTTCTTGTGTCAGAATCGGGCGAGGTTTGTTTATGGAAATGCGTGGTGTAGTAGTTAAGACTGAAATTGGAGCGACGCCAGTGGGTTTTGTTTGTGTGCTTCTTATTGTTGTTGGCGGTTTTAATATAGACCTAATTAAGTGCGAATACGCTTTATTTTTTGATTCTTTATAAGGAAGCCCATTGATATGTTGTCCCAGTTCTTCCCATCGTCCGGCGTTTGCCAGTAGCCGAATTCGTTCAGTAGTTGCCATGGATTTATCTTTTTCTGGCTTATTATTTTTTGAGAGAGAATCGATCGCATTGAGAATGCCGTCGGGAGTTCGGTCAAACTTAATAGCAATTATTGCTGAATAAAGTAGCTCCTGAGGAGATTTCTCATTTTTTTCGGAAGTAGCGTTTGGTTCCGATTTGGTTTCTTTGGGTTGAACGATTGGTTTCTCAATTTTTTTGATCGCTGGTATTGGTTCAATCGGCATTGCAAACTTCGAAAGTTTGGTTGGTTTGGTAGCCTGCGCCTGTCCAAGTGCGATACAAATTGTTAAGTAATAAACGAAGGCTAAACTTCGGTTAATATGAGTCATGGCAAGATAATTGATTAGGTTAAAACAGCCGGCTTATGTCGGCTGTCTTAGTTTGTAAGAAATGCTTAACAAGGTTCAGGAACCGGTCCCGTCAGGACGTTTTCCAACGCTAGCCCCACGAGCGTCCTCTTTCTTTTTTCCTTCTTTTGGCTGATTGCTCTTTTTTTGCCCTCTGCATTTGGAACAAACATTCTTGTTGCCTTGGCATTTTTTCGGGAGAGGCAAAGCTTGGATCTCGGAGAGATCCATGCGGGCTAAGCGAACAACGGCTTCTAGATTTTTTTTATGATCTTCGTGTGTTTTGGAGTTGGTCTTGATTGATTGCTCTGCGAGAAGTCTGAAATTCTGGCGAGACTTCTGTATCGGCTCCATCCATTCTTCTTTTTCAGCTAGTTCTAACCGCATTAGCCATCCAGTGTAGTATTGAGCGCTTGCAAGTGAGGATCGAATTTTATTTTCGAGTGATTTATTATTTTGGTTAGATGCTTCTTCAAGTAAGCGATCCATTGTCATCATTGCTTCTGGGAGTTCTCCAATATGAATTTGGGCGTTAGCTCGTGCAAGCTGCAACTGTAGTCGCTTTGTTATTTCATTATCAGGAAGAGTTGTGAGAGCTTCATTGTATGCATCGATAGCTTTTAGCCATTCAGATTTTTTTTCAAAATTTAGTGCTGCATGAATTTTGGCTTTAGTAGTTTCTCTTGCCAGATTGTTTTGGCCAGGTCCATAGTGGTATGCAAGTAACACTACTGGTGCTAGTGTCCAAAGGAATATGAGAATGTTTTTTTTCATGATTAATTAAGTTATTTATCCTTCAGAACTGGATTAAAACTTCGTCTAAGCTGCCATGGGCTTCCGAAAAACGCAAGGCCTGCTGGAAGTAGTGCTAATAGGGCAGCACCTGTAGTTACACATATTAAAGCAAGTTCGCGACGACCTTTTTCGCTAGTGTCTACAAGGTTACGCACCCCGGCCATTTCTGCTAGTTGTGAAGTAGGTATTTGTATATTGTTTACATCTACATACTCACCCCCTAACCGTTTGGCTAACTGCCTTAGTACTCGAGAATTTTGTCGTGACATGTGCCCATCAATGAACACCCCTCGGCGTGGATCACCTACTCCTGCGACAAGCACTTTGCTGATAGAAGGGGGCAGGTTAGGTAGGCCTGTATCTGGTAGTGTGTCGCCATCGCTGACTAAAAGTAGCGTGGTGCTGTTTGGTTCCCATTCCTTGGCTAATTTGACAGATTCTTTTATTCCGGAAATAACACTAGTCTTACCTGGGTCAAAAGCGCGATCAAGTGGAAGATCATCTAGAATATTCTTCACTACATTTAAATCGTGCGTATCTATCACCACTGGCTTAGCGCTAGTGAAAAAGGCGACAATGCTAATACGAACTTGATCGAGGGCGATGCGTTCAAAAAGTGATAGTAAGACTTTTGCCCCTCTTTGCGATCGGGTGCGTTTTTTTTGTTTTCTCAAGTCTATCCCGCCATCGTCTAGTTGCATGCTTGGCGATACGTCCCAAGCGATAATGAGATGACGATAACCACCAGCAGGGATTTTGTCGTAATTTGCGGTTCTTGGACGAATGAAGAAAAGTGTTACCAGGCCCCATACCATAGCCGTTAGAGCTGTAATTCGGATTAGTGGGGCTAGTCTAGTCCAGCTACGTGCTTGGCCAATCTGTCCGAATGCCATATGTGCAGCTCTTTGAATGCGTCGGCTATGCCACCACTCAGCCACTAAGGAACAGATCGCGGTGCATAGTGTGATCCAGAGGGCTAAATTTGTTGCTTCAAGCTCTATAGAAGAAAGGTTCATCTTACCAAGGGGTGAATCGAATGCCGAAGAGACAGAGTATTTGCAAAAAAATCATTGAAAGCCCAGCGACTGCAAATGGCTTGAAGTTATCAGCTGGAATCGGGGTTTCTGGTTTAAATTTTGCAGGTTGCATTGCGTCGATTTTTGCGAATACAGATTGTAAGGCAGCAGGGTCACCTGCAACGAAAGCCTCACCGCCGGTGCGGCTAGCTATATCGTAAACTTCTTGTTGCGGCTGGCCGTTAGCCACATGAATGTAGTATAGTGTTATGTCGTCGTTATTCAGATTACCTGAGATCTTGTCACCCTGTCCTCGTAGGTCGCTACTCGAGCCATCAGAAATCAGAACTATCATTTTGTCGCCTTTAGGTCTGTCAGCGAGGATATTATTTACTGATCGCAGTGCTAGGCCAATTCGCGTTCCTCCCATGTATGGTGGCATCGCTTCTGGCTTCATGAAGGGTGCGGAGTTTTTGAGAGCATCGAGATCCTGTGTTAGTGGAACCCAGTGCAGTACTTCTGTACCAAACAAAGTTACTCCAAATGCATCCCCTTTTCGGTGACTAACGAATTCTTGCAGCGCTTCGACTGCCTTATCAGCCCGTCGGCCATCTCCAAATGTTGCTGTCATACTGCCGGATACATCGAGAACGAGCTCGATGTTGGTCATTATACGTTGAGTTCCTTGGCTTAATGGCCTTTGAGGTCCAGCCAGTAAAATAATTGCGATAGCCAAAAGCATAGGTGCTAGTAAGTTGGCAGTCTTGACAGTTGCTTCAAGCCATCGGCCGCGCTTTGCGTTTGAGTGGTCAAATGGCAATGTTAGGACCGTTCCGCGTCGGCGCCATTCCCATACAATAAGCAAGACAGGTAAGGTTAATAGGATTAATACAGCTGGAGTAGAAAAAGTCATTATTGCTCGGATGGTTTTCGGTAGGGTTCGAGTAGGGCAGTGATATCTACAGCGGTGGGTCCGGGCGGCCGATGCAACCAGTCTTCAAGGCCACATAATAATGGGCCTGCGTCATCATGTTGTTTCAGTTGTAGATATAAATCCAGAGGGTTTCCTTCTTCAGGTAAATTGAGTTGTTCGCGCCAATGCGAAAAAATCATACGTTCAAGTATTGCACGACCTTCTGTATCAAGATTGCCGGTTGCAGCTTGTTCTACGAGAGGCCTAAGTCGTTGCGCTAGATCGGGTTCATTAAAATCATTTGTGTAATCGAGATTTTTTTTTAATTTAAGGTCTGAGAGAAATAGAGGTAACGCGATCAAAATCCATAAAGTAACGATACCAATTAGCCAGAAAGTGTAGTTTGATGAGAGTTCAATTTTATTTTCAACTTCTTCGATCAATATTCCGTCATGGTTTTCTGGAAGGATGCTGCCTATAGATATTTTTGTAGGTGGAAGATTGGTTGGTGTTTTGCCATCTTCAGTAAGAAGGAACTGATTGAGATTATACTCACCTGGAACAAATCCAAAATATCGAAGATCATAGCGGTAAGCGTTTCCGTTTGGAAAAATATCATGAATTCGGAGGATTATTTTTGATTTATCCCCGACCGGGGCTGCTTTGAGTTTGGAGCCTGCTAGGACAACCATTACTCTTCCCTCAATTCCGATTGGGACTGGTTCTGATTGCTCGTCTATTATCTGTGCGATGACACAATTGGTACTTGTGAGAAATATTGTTACTAAAAATTTAATTAAAAATTTGAGCTTCATCGGGCACCTCTCCCAATGCAGTCACGCTTCTGAAGAAATCCACGAAGTGAATGAATGAATGGCCGGTTAATTTTCACTTCGAGATGATCGATTCCTCCTCTTCGTAGTTCATTTGCTGTTTCGTTGTCAAACCAGTGGCTTCGGTTATGGCCGACAAATGTTTGTGCTGTCTCAGCTTCTTCTCCTCGAAAAATTCCAGTGCGGAGTTGTCCGAACTCGGCTGGGTCTATTAATTGGAGCACAACACAATCATGTTTTTGTGCTAATAGTTTTAGTTTGTTATTTGCTCCAGGTTGCCTGAGGTCACTCAGAACAATTAGCATAGCTCGATTTGTGAGTGTCTTTGAGAGTTGCTCTAGTTTTTCAGTTAGTGTTGTTTTCTCGTCAAAATGGAAATGTCGTAATTGGTGTAACCAAAGGAACATTTTATGCCGGGAAAGGCTTGGTTTTGTATCGAACTTTTTCTCGCCGCAGCCGACGATACCTACAGGGCTCATTCGTGAAAGAGCTGCGAGAGCAAGACCACCAGCGATTTGCACTGCCAATGCGTATTTGCTTAAACCGATACTGGAAACACACATTGAGCCCGATGTATCGACCAAAAGGTAAACTGGCATTTGTTTTGGCGCTTCATACTCTTTGATAAAAGGTCGCCCCATACGAGCTGTTACTCGCCAGTCAATTTGCTTCACTGGATCTCCTGACTCGTAAGGGCGGCTCTGTGCATACTCAATACCAGAGCCGACGAAAGGTGATGAATCTGTGCCATATTGCAGGCTGTCAGCTAACCGTCTTACAGCGATAGCGAATTGGCGACCATCCAGTCCGTCACACGAATCGAGAGTTCCTGCTAGGGGTTTCATGTGCTCGAATTAGGTTGTTTTAGCCTGCTTCTGATAGGATTTCCTTAAGTACACTGACGCCTGATATGCCTTCTGCCAAAGCTTCGTATTTGAGGCGAATCCGATGTAGTAATACATCTTCTGCAAGTGCGTATAAATCCTCTGGCACAACATAGTCTCGATCGTTAATGAATGCCCTTGCGCGAGCTGCTTGAATCATTGCCAATCCGGCTCGTGGGCTGCCTCCTAGTTCGATATTTGGATGCCTCCTAGTTCTACGTACTACTTCGACTGTGTGCTTTTGGAAAACCTCGCTAACATGAACTTCTTGTACGGCAGCCATCATTTCAACCAAATCCGATCGATTTGCAACCACATCGCCAGATAGTGTGTCAAATGCGGTCTTTGGTACCGCGCCGCCATCTTTTTTTTGTAGCCCAAGGGTTAGGCTTCTTTTTAAAACTTCCTCTTCTTCATCAACAGCTGGATAGTCTAGTCTGTGGCAAAGCATGAATCGATCGAGTTGTGCTTCCGGCAATTCGAATGTGCCACTTTGTTCAATTGGATTTTGTGTTGCTATGACTAGGAAGGGAGCGGGGAGTGTGTGTGTTTCATTTCCAATTGTAACCTTGCGCTCCTGCATGGCTTCAAGCAGGGCGCTTTGTACTTTTGGGGCCGCTCGGTTAATTTCGTCGGCAAGCAAGAGATTTGTGAAAATTGGACCAAGATGAACTGAGAATTCGTTAGTTCTTTGATCAAGCACTTCGGATCCTAGGATGTCTGAAGGTAAGAGATCGATAGTAAATTGGACCCTGCTGAATTTTAAGTCGATAGTTTTGGAAATAGACTGAACAAGTAATGTCTTTGCTAAGCCTGGCATGCCTTGTAGTAATAAGTGTCCGCCGGTAAACAGGGCAATAAGTAGTCGTTCGACAACGATATCTTGCCCCACAACTACTTCTGCCACTCTTTTGCGGACATCATTAACGAGTTTTTTTTGGACTGTTTCCATTAGATGCTTTTGGTTTATTAGGCTAATTTAATTCCCTAGGGACATTACGCTTCGATGGGCGACTGGCCAAGCAGGATAAGTTGGTTATTAGTTACAATTTGGAATATTTTTCTTTCAGCCGACTAATTCCCGAGATTTTTCCATAAAGCTTTTATTGGATTGTTTCTCGTTGAGAGGGCGATATTTTAGAATGGTTAACATTTGTCCGTTGCCATGAGTTGTTTTCAAATATAAATTGGCCCTATGAATAAAACCCAATCAAATCAATCAATAAAATTTAATGCGGGTTTTACTCTCATTGAACTATTGGTAGTCATTGCAATCATAGCAATTTTGGCTGGTCTTTTGTTACCTGCAATGGCTAGGGCTAAAGAGAAAGGGCGTTCCACGGCATGCCTGAACAATCATAAACAAATTGGGATAGCTTTCATGTTATATGTAGATGACTATGAAATGTTTCCTATTCATCCAACATGGTCGACTTGTGGAGGTAAACTTGGATTAGGGCCTGGCTACCAGAGTAATAATAAGAGTATAGCAGACTTCGATAAGCGTCCCTTGAACAAATATACCTCCACTGCAGAGATATACCGTTGCCCTAGTGATGCCGGAGATGTTTTGCATCCAGAGCATTTTCCTAAAACGAAATCTGTTGTAGAAAAAACGTGCTTCAATTTTTATGGAACAAGTTATCTTGTCCAATGGTCTTGGGATGGGTTTGGTGTAAAGCATGTTACTGCAGGGCCTGGTCAAAAGCCGTTGACAGAGTCTGAATTATCCAAGGCGCCTACTACTAAAATTATTCAGGCGGATTGGCCTTGGCATGGTAACCGAGCTGAAAAATCTGAAAAAACCCAGTGGCACAAGCTGGGTGTTCGAGGCCTTAATACTCTTTTTGGAGATGGCCACGCATCGATTTTTGTTTTTCCTTCCGACTTGCATAACTGGGGCGGTCGTAAGCCAGATCCTGCGAACGGTTTTTGGTAAGGCGATTGCGTGAACAGAATTTCAAATTTAAATATATCATTTATAATTTTTTAGAAACTCTACCAAGTTTGCCATTTTTTGATTTGTTAACGATGACTCCAGACCAGCCGGCATTAAAGATAAGTTTAAGCTAGTTAAAGATTTTAATTCATTGCGATTGACCGATTGCAGCCCAACACCAGGTGCATTTATTTTAAGGCTACCTCCAGATTCTGAAGCGATGATTCCAACGATGGCTCTTCCGTCATTAAATACTGCATTGTAGGCAAGATATTTTGGGTCGATCTGTTTTGATGGATCAATAATGGAATTAAGTAAACCTTCTCCTGAACGATCTGTTATCGATCTTAAATCAGGTCCAAGTTGCTTGTCCGGGGCATGACATTGTGAGCAAAGAGATTCATAGGTTATCTTTCCATCATCAGCATCCCCGTTTAATTTCAGCGCAGGTAAAAATTTTGAAATGACTTTATTTCGATCTATTGAATAATTTTTATTAAAAATAAGTTTAGCGCGTTTAACAATCGATTTATTAGTGCTGTTTAACAAACGATCCCTATGTAATGTAGGGAATCCTTTTAATGGAATGATATTAGTTTCCATTGCTTGGAGAAGCTCTTCTTGCCAAGATGATCGGCTAAGTAAAACATCCAAAGTTTTTTTGCGTTCCTCTGCAAGTAAGCTAGGCCACGCGACAAGAAGCATTTGAGCTGGTTCAATTTTTGACATATTAGCGACTGACGCGATTGCCTTGAAGCGTAATATTGAATTAATATTTGGCTTAATTAATTCTTTAAGAACTGATGTTGTGTTCGAATGTAAAAGGTTTCCATGACTAATTGTTTCAATGGATTCTAATCGCAATTCCATTTTAGTCTTAGAATTAAGTGCTAAATGTTCAGCATGTCTTAGAATGTCTTTAAGTTTAATTTCTTGCCCGGGAAATCCGTTGTCTTCCATTTTATCTAAATCGATACCAGTTTTGCGCATTGCTTTCATCCAGACCCTTGAGATTTGTAATTTCTTTAGCATGTTCGCATTAGCGTAAATATCATGGATTTTTTTATTTAGTACTGGTCTGTGTTTATTTATTCCAACTTGTATTAATTGCTCAAAAATTTTCCCATCAGTAGGTGCTGTTTTTAGTATTTCCTTATAGTGTTTGTGGGACGCAGTAAGAAAAGCAGCTTCCAAGTAAGGTGATTCATATTCAGGAAAAATTGTGGAAAGTGACTTTCCAATCTTCTGGTTAGAAAAATAACCGGCTGAAAGAATTTGTTGGAACACAACTTTGAGTTCCTGTGCATTTAGTTTTTTATTAAGTCCAAAGTCAAAAAAGGGAGCAAATTTTTTACCTTCTTTAGGGAAATTTTCGGCTAAACGGAATGCAAGCCTGCGGACATATGGATGTTTGTCAGATAGCGCTTCGCGAATAATATAAGGCTTAAGTATATTTAAGCCATTGAGTGCACTCAGAGCGTGTAATCGAGCTTTAGGTGATTTAGATTTTTTAATTATCTGTTTAAGGCTTTCGGTAGGTGAATTATCTTTTGAATGAACTATTAATCTATGGGCTATATCTCGAATAGTTCCATTCTCTGATGACAGATACTTGGTAAGTTCTTTAGGTTTAAGCCCATTCAAATTTGGAATTTTTCGAATAGGTTTATGCTTTGATATTATTTTATAAATTCGTCCGAATGCTTCTCCACTACGAAAGTGTGAGCGCAATTCATCCTGTCCTTTTTTTGGAAGCCATTCAGGATGCTCGATCATATATCTATACATATCAGCAAACCAAAGAGCACCATCGGGTCCGGTGCGGGTAAATACCGGCCGGCTCCATCTATCTGCGGAAGCAAAGAAGTCTTTGTCACCGTCATCGGCACGTTCACCGTCGAAGGTAACTTTCTTCTCCTTAATTATAGAGCGCTGAATTACATTGTGAAACGGTTCACAGGTGAAGGCATGTGTTATTTCGTTATTATCGAATAGTATTGTATCTCGATAAATCGCAGGGCCACAGGCAGAAGTAAAACGGCCGCTTTGTTCAAAACTGTGAAAGCGTTTTTGAGGGGGCTTATTAATATAAACTTTCGGATTGCGAGGTTGGCGAACTTGATGCCTTGAATCAGGGTAGGTGACATCACTGTTTCGGATTAGATAACGTGCTGGTAAAATATAGTGCCAAAGTGGGTGGCTGTTCTGAACTCCAAACCAGTTTCCCCAATCATCACGAACGCGTCCATATTGTGATGGTCCAGATGTAGCCTCAATCCAGCCACTGTCGGGGTTAAAACGAAAATCTCCACTTCGAATGGTTGTCGACTTATTTTCTTTGTTAGACTTTATATTATTTAATCCACCGTATCCTGACCACGCTGCGCCGGCAGCACAATGCACAGTATTATCTAAGCCCCAGTAAAGTCCGTTGATGCGCAATTGTTGGTTTCCTTCATAAAAACCTTCGAAAAGTGTTTGGCGAATATCTGCTTTGTCATCTCCATTTGTATCTTCGGCAAAAATCAATAACGGGGCAGCAGCAACTAAAACTCCATTACGCCACGGCATGACCCCGGCTGGAAACGAAAGATTATCGAGAAATATTGTGGAATGATCATATCTGCCGTCAAGGTCACGGTCTCTTAAAAGTCGAATGCGGCCACCTTTATCTCCTTTATTATTCATTCCTAAAGGGTAATCCGCCATTTCCGCAACCCAAAGCGATCCGTCTGATCCCCAGTCGAAAGCTACGGGATCACGAACTAATGGTTCACTTGCAACAAGTTGAAGTTTAAACCCCTTTGCAACATGAGCCGCAGCCATGGACTGTATAGGAGTTAGGGGTTTGACATCGAGTTTTAGGGTTTCATCAAATAAGTCTTCTTGTGCAAAACCGGAAAAAATACCGACCAATATCAGAAACAAAAAAATGGGTTTAATTGATCTCAATTTGCAGGCAATTAGTACTATCGAGAGGATTAGAAATTTCGACACATGGTTTAGGAAACCGCAAAGGTCCTTTAGAGAAGGCTATTAAAAAACCGTTTAAATACGAGTTTTATTGTTCAGTTTGAGATTTGATCATTGGTAATATTTTTATCAAAAATGTACGATATGCTATCCCCAATATTCAAACAAATGAACACCACATCCGTGTATATTAGAATCAATATTGGTGTAGGCTGGATTTAGGATCTCGGCTCACTTAAATCATCTCGCGTAAATGTAATTGTTCGCTTTAATTCGATATGAAAGAGAGAAAACTTGTTAAGTATAATTACAACTTTTGTGGAACGCCCTTAATGCAAAAGGTTTGCATTAAGGTGTCGTGTAATCTAAATATCTGGCCATGAGATTGCTTGTTGCACTTTTAGCTTTAGCTGGAGTCTCCGTCGGAGCTTTGGGATATTTTGCATTCAACGGTAAATCCCAAAGTGGTAATAGAATAAATCTTATCGGAATTAATGATAGCTCTGCGACTTCGGTAATTAACACAGATTCTAGTTGTAAAAGTAAGTGTTGTGATGAGAAGGAGCTTGAGACGAAAGACCCGTCTTAACATTATATTAGTTTGAATAATTAATTGAATTGTGGCGATTGCTGTTCTTCGCAATCCTGCAATTAATAAAAGAGTCGTTATTTAAATAAAGCCTATTTAACTCTTAATAGTAGAAAGAAAGTGGCTTTATATTTGTTTTTGTCATGTCTGAATTAGATTGGGATTTTACTCCGCGTAGCACTGTTGAACAAGTTGAGGAAGGTTTGGAGCTTTCTCCAAAATTTAATGAAAATGGTATCTTGCCTTGTATTACACAACATGTGGATTCTTCTGAGATTCTTATGTTTGCATACATGAATGAGCAAGCATTTCGCCTTACAATTAACAACGGATTCTCTCATTATTGGTCAAGATCTCGACAAAAAATTTGGATCAAAGGTGAAACTTCGGGAATGCGTCAGAAAGTCCACCAAATTCTAGTGGATGACGATCAGGATTGCATCATACTTAAGGTGTCTCTGACATCGCCAACCAAGGGAGGCAAGGAATCCTCTTGTCATGTTGGTTACAGATCTTGTTTCTACAGAGAAATTACGGTTAGTGACCAGGGGCCAAGTTTAAGATTCATTGAAGATGAGAAGGTTTTTGATCCAAAAGTTATTTATGAGGGAACAGAAAACCCTACAAAGCTTTAGAATCCGTTGGTGTTGCCAATCGTAAAACGGTTAATTTCAAATTCAGGATAATTGATTAATTATAACTCCTTACTATGAAGAATGCTAAGCCATTCTTATTAATAACCGGCTTTCTAGGTGCAGGTAAAACAACACTACTTAAAAGATTGCTGCATGAATTAAATCCGAGGAATATCAAAGCAGACGTAATTTTAAACGATTTTACAAATGCCGATATTGATGTTGCTACTCTTAATCCTTCATTGTTATCCAGTTTAGAACCACTAGCTGCGGGTTGTGCATGTTGTGAAAGCCTTGAGGAATTAGTGCAACTTTGTAAAAAAGCAAGCAAAGGAAAAGGAGATTTATTATTAGTTGAGTTGAATGGAACAGCCGATCCTTTAGTTCTTTTGGAAACTTTTACTCTTATGGAAAACCGCCTCGCTTTTTTTCCTCGATATCAGGTTTGTGTTATTGATGCTCGTTATTGGGGGAAGCGAGATGAGTTTGAGATTTTGGAGCGAAGACAGCTTGAGACTGCTGGCTTTTATTATATTTCCCATAAAAATGAAGTGTCTGAAGTTCATCTAAAGCGGATTAAAAAATCAGTTAAAATGGCTTCCAGAAATTCAAGAGAAGCAAGCATAGAAGAGCTCCTAGATATTCTAAGTAAAGAGATACGAAGTAGAAGAATCCTTATAGATGAACCTATATTTTCTTCGAATCCCGGTTCAAGTGTTGGTTCGAAGCAACAGTTCTTAAAAGATGTAGCACACAAGCTTTCTCATAGGTTTACGGGTTGTCATTTTCCGCTTCCAGATCAAGTTGATAATAAAGCAATGGAGCGATTAATGAATTCGCTACCGACTTGGGTTTTACGAGCTAAGGCACTTGTAAGCATTGTAGATGAACCTGAGTCTCGCCGATTGTTCGAAAAAGTAGGCGCTGAATTAATTCAAAATCCAATACCTATTTATGAACTTCCTGATACACCTTCATCACTAATGTGCATCGGTCCGAAACTAGCACCTGATAAGATTAGGAAACTTGTCGAATTAGAATTTGGCGTTTCGAATCTTAGTTGAGGCTCATTAACCCAAGACCCGGTGACTTGATCGAAGCATGTTTAAGTAATTCCATTGTTGTAACAGGGCGCTTAAGATCATTCATTACAGCTATAATTGATGACCTTTGTTGTTGTATTATGTGGCATGATAAAAGCCCTTATAAGCATAAAACAATGAAATCAATGGTACTCCCGAGAAGATTCGAACTTCCGACACGCGGTTTAGGAAACCACTGCTCTATCCAACTGAGCTACGGGAGCATATAGAATTGCTTATATGGGTTTTACCCTTTTGCAATAGGGACAAAAAGTTACATTGCTCATTAGACTTGGTCAACAATGGGACTTATTTTGACATTTCTCTTTTTACCTTATTTAGCCAATTAAGCATTACGGTAGGAACTTTGGATAATTGTTCGTCTGAATTGATAGGCCCATCAAAGACAACTTCCCCTTTTGTATTGATTGCTTTAAGTGAAGCCTGCTTATTAGTTTCAATATAGTGCAGCTCTCCTTTTTTGCTGTCTTTTACATTAAAGCTTATGGATTTGCTTTGGTTAATTATTTTAGAGTCTTTTTCTTTTTTTGGAGAACTAGCTTCTTTAATAGAATGCTTTTTAAAGGATATTTTTCTTGGTGAAATTTCAAATGTCATTGAACAGCCAGCTAACAGCCCAAGAATTAATGGGGATATGATTATTTTTTTCATAGTTATTATTCCTGTTGTGCAGCAAGATTTAGCATAATCAAAATGATATTCCAAATGAGATTATGATGACTCAATATTACTTAACTTTGATAGTTTTCTTAATTCAAGCTCGACCTGTAGAATTACTTTAGGGTTAATCCGTTTTTTGTAGAACTAATTATTATGGATGCCGAATATCAGAAACGTTTGTTGGATGTTTACCGTGATGGGCTTCTGAATGATACACTTCCTTTTTGGTTTCCACGTTGTGTAGATGAAGATCATGGCGGATTCCTTTTGGCAAGGGATCGTGATGGTAGTCTGCTCGACGATGACAAAGGCATGTGGCAGCAGTGCAGGGCGACTTGGTTATTGGCTACGCTATACAATACTGTAGAACCTAATAATTCTTGGCTTGAATGGGCAAATTGCGGATTGCGATTTATAGACAGACACGGCAGGGATTCTGATGGGCGGATGTGGTTTCATGTAACAAGGGACGGTAGACCGCTTCGAAAAAGGCGCTATGTTTTTACCGAGTGCTTTGGTGCGATCGCTTATGCGTCTCTGGCAAAAGCAACAGATAATGAGGCACTTGCAGATACTAGTCGGGATTTGTTCTCTTTGGCCAAACGGCATTTTTCTGATCCTTCGCTTGTAGAGTCAAAATTTACCGATACACGCCCGGTTAAGTCCATAGGTACGCCCATGATCCAGATAGCCACTGCACAGGAACTACGATTAAACCTTGGCGACGAGTCGTTTACTACAGATATCGATTCTGCGATAGAGGAGATACGTCGGGATTTCATGAAGCCGGAGGTTGAGTGTGTGATGGAGACTGTAGCTCAGGACGGATCAATTATTGATCATTTCGAAGGGCGCATGCTAAATCCTGGTCACGCGATTGAGTGTGCTTGGTTTATATTGTGGGAGGCTCGTTTTCGAGGCAATGATCCAGAGTTGATTCGTACTGGTTGTCAGATTCTGGACTGGATGTGGGCCAGAGGTTGGGACGAAAAATTTGGAGGTCTTTTATATTTTCGCGATATTAATGGTAAACCGGTTCAGGAGTACTGGCATGATATGAAATTTTGGTGGCCGCATAATGAGGCACTAATTGCATGTCTTCTTGCTTGGTTGTTAACCGAAGAACAAAAATATGCCGATTGGCATAAGAAAGCACATGATTGGGCTTATGGTCATTTTGCTGATCCTGAGTACGGCGAATGGTTTGGGTATTTGCATCGTGACGGAAGTGTTTCAGTCCCGTTAAAGGGTAATCTTTGGAAAGGACCGTTCCATTTACCTAGGATGCAACTTGTATGTTGGAAACTGCTTGCTGAGTCGATTGAAAAAAAGACTAGATCAAACAGTTGCGATTAATATCTTCGACCTGCAGCGCCTCTATTATTAATCATTGGGGCCGGGCGGCTTCGATCTATGCCTTCTCCGTATATGCTTCTTTCCATTTGGGCGCGCCGGTTGCCATATCGGGAGTTTAGAAGTGTTACTTTTTTGTCATGTTGAGTTTTGGTGATTTGTCCCAATTTGTATTGCTCGGCATATTCTGCTAGTTGGGATTTATACGATGCTTCTAGTCGGCGTAGTTCCTTGCTGCCAGAACAACCTACTATAAATAATATAAGAATAAGGGGAGTAAATCGCTTTAAATTAAATTTCATGACTAGCGGAGGTTTTGCTTGGTCAAGCTGATTGTCAAGCGATCAAGTTTGTTTGAGCGCACATGGGGCAAGAATCGCTTCACTCATCCCATGAATAATTTTTTTGTCGGATGGGCAAATTGTGGCAAGTACCCCACCAAGGATAGTTTTGGCAGAATCCCATTCCCCGTGGACAAAGTAGTAAGGGCAAAGACGGACACGTCCTTGCATTGGTTGCGGTTTTCCGTGTTCGAAATTGAACCATTCGGAATCTATCTGAATTGGGTGATGGTAACGTTGAAGGATGCGCGGCGACTCTTTGTATTCGGCGATTGCCTGATCTACGGCTTCTGCCCATTCTTCGCGTGGCAGATCGCTGCCAAGCCAAACGCCTCTTGCACCCCATGCCTGATCACTAAATCCTGAAATCTTGAGGATCAGGTTGCGTTCTTTTTGAGAAAAATCCTTGAGTTGATTCCAGTCGGTGAGATTTATGCCTGGATAGGCTGACTGGGGGGGGATTGGTTCAGGGTCTATTATCCAGGTTTGAGGTAGTAGTGTCTCGAGTGTGTTTTTGAAATTGTCTCCAAGTTGTTGGCGCCATACATCTGAGAGATTTCGGTTGTGGAAAAGTCCAAATGTCATCTTTTCCTCAAGGAATGTTTTTGGAGGGGCGGTTATCTTGAGTTTTTGTTCGATAGCGCGTTGAAAAATGGTTTTAGCTGCTGGTATGTTTTCTAGATCAAATAGTTCAAAAAATCGGTATACAGCATCTCCCTCGTTAAAATTAATATAATTTTGGTTGTGCACACTGAAGCGATCGCCTGCAATTTGTCCTGCTATCCATTCCATTTCCGGGCGATAGGTGGCAGACTCTTCCGATACAATCATGCGGATCTTTTCTGCGTTTCCAAAAATTCCGGAAAAACCATCAATCATTCCGGTTGAGCCTCCGATTACATTACTGCCCGCATCGGAGTAGGAGCGGTTAAGCCATGCGGTTAATCCGATTCCACCTGGGACACTGTCGAGTTCGGTAATTTTTAATCCCTCCTCGGTTAACAAAATATCGGGGCGTATAACACGAGGTAGTTCATTTTTAAAAGCTTTGTGTCTTTGTAAATTGATCAACGATTGTGGCTTGCCTCGGTCGAGCCATTCAGAGGGCCATTTTGGTAATCGATCCTCGGTGCTCCACCGATAAATCATATTAGTGGCCTTATAAAACTTGAGAAGTATTCGTCCTAGCTTTTCGAGTTGCTTTACGATTTTTTTATCAAGTTCAAAGGGTTTTGTGGCCACACGCCATTTGTGGCCGTCAAATAGCCCCTCGGCCGGCATACTTTGCTGAATGTAGCGGGCTATTTGTTCTGGATTGTTTTTTCGGGTGTCACCCATCTGGCTAGAAGAACGTGAAGCCTTGGCCGGTGTTCGGTCAAGCCTCTGTTGGTATCTCAAGAATGTTGCAGGTCAAGCCAACAAGATTTTTTGTGAACTTGTTTCTGTGCGAACTGGACGGCAAAGTTATCCGGAAACGGTTCATTATGGCAGAATCTTCACATAAATACGGTGAAAGGGGTGGGAGCGGTTGGATATTATTATTGGCGACTGCGTTTTTGGCATCGTTAATGGTGTTTATATTGAACAATGACTCATCTCTGTTGGAGTCGGGGGAAGATCAAGAGTTGCTTGTATACTGTGCTGCTGGTGTGAAAAGAGCCGTTGAGGAAGTTGCTGGAAAATTTGAACAGGAACTTGGTATTAAAATAGTCTTGGAATACGCAAGTAGCGGTGTTTTGGCTAATAAATTGAAAACTGACCGAGAGTCAGGGATTGCCCGGGCGGATGTTTATATACCGGCTGATTATGTTTACACTGAAAGAGCTGCTGCCGATGGTCTTACAGCGGAATCAATGAAAGTGGCTTCTTGGAAAGTTGTATTTGCCATGAAGTCTGATTCTGGACAATCGCCAGATAATGTTGATGCTCTTTTAGAACAAAAACTTTCGATTGTGCTATGCGACCCCCTTGCCGGGGTAGGTCAAAAAACCAAAAAAATGCTGCAGAACTCTGGTCATTGGACGGCAATTGAAGCTACTAAGACAGCTACCTTTCCAACAGTCACAGAGGCTGCATTAGCTGTGAAGGAAAACGCAGGAACACATGGGGCGTTTATCTGGGATTCAGTAGCAAGGCAGTTTGGTTTGAAAGTGGTTGAACTTCCTGAGCTTGAATCTAGTAAGGCGGATATTTCAGTGGCTGTCACTTCAAGTACGGCTCGTCCTTCAAAGGCATTGAAGTTTGCTCGTTACTTGGCAGCGCCATCTAAGGGAGGCGATGTGTTTGCTGCGCACAATTATCAACCGATATCTGGCGATGTGTGGGCGTTAAACCCCAAATTACGTATTGATTGCGGCGGAGTTAATCGTGAGGCCATAGAGAAAACCATTAAAGAATTTCAGCAACGTGAAAGTTGTACTATAGATGTTGTTTATGCTGGGTGCGGGACACTGGTTGGTAAGATGCAGACGGGTGATCAGGGGTTGCCGGATTTATTTATGACTTGTGATGCTTCATATCTTGATATGATTCAGAAAAAAATGGGCAATCCGTTCGGGCCTGATGTTAGATTGTCAAGTACCCGTATTGTTATGCTTGTTGCTAAAGGGAACCCCATGGAGATTCAGTCCTTGAAGGATTTGGGCAATCCGGGTCTTCGGGTTGGCACCACTGATCCAAAAGCCAGCACCTTGGGTGCGATGAGTCATCAGTTAATTCGTGAGACCGGTCAATTTGACGCTGTCAAAGAAAATATTGTGATGATGGCAGACACTGCACATACGCTCGTGCAAACGATGGAAGCCGGAGAGCAGTTGGATGTAGCGATGGTTTACGAAGCTAATGTGCAGCATTTGAATGGGAGTTTTGAATTTGTTCCTTTGGAGAATGATTATGCGATTGCAGTGCAGAATGTCGCAGCGAGTAAAACTACCATATATCCGAATTTGGCTACTCGCCTGATGGAACGGCTAGGATCCATAACATCGCGTCGAAGATTCGAACAATTAGGTTTCCAATGGGAGGCTGATAGCGAATGAAGGATAAAGAATCAGTAGTGTTTCGTGTTGCTTCGGATAAACCTTTTTTGATTGGCATGGGAATCCTAGGAGGGAGCTATTTATTGATTATAGTCTCAATGGTCATGGCTGATTTGTTTTTTTTAAATTATATAGATCAGTCTGTGCTAGGGAATGAGATGATTCGGCAAGGTCGTCATGTTGAATCTGGTGTGGTTGTGCCGACTGAAAAAGGTCGGCGCTACTTTTTTAGAGCTGGAAAAAATGAAACAGGACTGCGTCAAGTTGATGGCTCTTTGTTGGGAACCGGATTATTCACTGCTGATTCAGATGAGGTAGCAATCGTGTCAAGTGAGGAGGGTAAGCCAGTAACAGCTTCATTACGTCCGGAAGTGAGGTTAAAGAATTTTGCGATCACTAATAATGTGGCAACACTAACTACTGATGAGCCGCATGGGTTACTTTGGGGTGAGTATATCAGGGTGAGTTCATCTGATGTAGTTGGGTGGGATGGTGTTCGAGAAATTACTGAGACTACTGCGGATCAACTTTCATTTAAACTCGATGAAGGAGCGGATTTGGCTGGAACACTTCGGCTTTCTAAACCAAATCCGCTGGTTCAGGCTTTACGGAGTCGTGATATACGCTTTTCAATAAAGCTGAGCCTGATCAGCTGTACTCTTACAACTTTGTTTTCACTTTGGATTGCGGTGCCTATTGGATATGTTATGAGCCGTTTCCAGTTTCGAGGAAAGGCTGTGATTGATACGATTCTAGATATTCCTATTGTTTTGCCCCCGTTAGTGGTTGGATTAAGTCTATTAATACTTTTTCGCTATATGCCCGACTGGTTGAGCGATGCTGTAGTGTACAAATGGCCTGCCGTAGTTTTAGCTCAGTTTATGGTTGCTTGTGCTTTTGCAGTTCGCACGATGAGAGTGACTTTTGACCAAATCCCTCAGCGTTTTGAGCAAGTAGCACTCACACTGGGTTGTAATCGAAATAAAGCGTTTTGGAGGGTTATTATGCCACAAGCCAAGGGAGGTTTGTTGGCGGCTGGTACTTTGGCTTGGGCAAGGGCGCTGGGTGAGTTCGGCCCAATTTTGGTTTTTGCGGGAGCGACTCGACAGAAAACCGAAGTTCTTCCTACAAGTGCTTTTCTAGAGCTGCAAGCTGGCCGAACAGAAGGGATGTTAGCTGTTTCTTTGATTATGATTGCTGCAGCAGTCGTTGTTTTTATTGTGGCTAGAACTTTGGGGATGAAGCGAATTTTTGCATGATACGTCTGGCGGATATCACTATAAAACAAGGAGGCTTTGAACTGACAGGTATTGAACTGGAGTTGTCTTCTGGTAAATACGGTGTGCTGATGGGGCGTAGCGGTTGCGGTAAGACTACATTGTTAGAGGCAATTTGCGGATTACGAAAAATTGACCAAGGTAAAATTATTCTTGGTGATCGTGATGTTACAAACCTGCCACCTGCTGAACGTGGAGTTGGATACGTGCCTCAGGATAGAGCTCTTTTTCCAACACAATCGGTTCGTGAGCAACTTGCATTTGCTCTTGTTTTACGTTCACTTGGTCAGTCTGAAATTTCGCGGCGTGTAGAGGAATTGGCAGAACTACTTGGCTTAGATGAATTACTTGACCGATTGCCTGATAAACTGAGTGGAGGTGAGGCACAACGGGTTGCACTTGGGCGTGCATTGGCACATAAGCCGTCGGTGCTTTGTCTCGACGAACCGTTGAGTGCACTTGATGAGGAGCTTCATGATGAGATGTGTCAATTGCTTGAGCATGTGAACGGTCAGACTGGTGTTACGGTCTTGCATATTACCCATAGTCCTAGCGAAGCCAAGAGATTGGCGGGCTGTCACTACCACTTGGTCGACGGCAAAATACATCACGATGTCTAAGACTACTGCTTTACCGGGATTAACCGACTTTGAGCGTGAGGTTTACTCATGGCAAACCACTGTGCCCGGTTTCGGTGAAGAGGGGCAACGTCGCCTTAAGGGGGCAACAGTGATGATCAGTCGTATTGGAGGGCTAGGTGGTCTTGTTGCTTTTGAGTTGGCAGCTGCAGGGGTAGGGCGTTTGGTTTTGGCTCATGGAGGTAATCTTAAGCCGAGTGATTTAAACCGACAGTTGCTCATGCGGCATGATGCAATTGGTCAAGTGCGAATCGAAACTGCAGTTCAGATGCTCAAAGGGCTGAATCCGCGAATTGAGATTTTCTCAGTGCCGGAAAATGTCAGTGAATCTAATGCCTCCGAATTGGTTGCCAAGTCTGATCTTGTGGTTGATTGTGCACCCTTGTTTGAGGAGCGATATGCGATGAATGATGCTTGTGTTCGATTGTCGAAACCAATGGTCGAATGCGCGATGTTTGAGACAGAAGCACATATTACTAGCTTTGCACCAGGAAAGACGGGTTGCCTGAGATGCTTGTATCCAGAAAAACCAGATGATTGGAAAAGGCGTTTTCCAGTGATTGGTGCAGTCTCTGGAATGGTTGGTTGCTTAGGGGCGATGGAGGCTATAAAAATTTTGACTGGATTAGGGCAGCCTTTGTACAAGCGTTTACTTAACTGCGATCTTCGATCGATGTCTTTTCATTCGGTAAATTTGAAACCGATTAAAGATTGCAAATTATGTTCGAAAACAGTCAATTATTGATTTTCATTTGGTATAAGAAAATCGTGGCTATTTCATTAAATCATATTAATAATTTCGGAAGTTGAAGGCAATGAAACCAAGAGTAATTTTTCCCAGAAAATCGGCATTTACGCTTATTGAGCTATTGGTTGTGATAGCTATTATTGCCATTCTGGCTTCTTTATTATTGCCTGCTTTAGCTAAGGCCAAGGAAAGTGGTCGCTCCATCAAATGCCTTAGTAATATGCGGCAGGTAGCTTTGGGGATTTACAACTACAAGGATGATAATGAAGATCATCTTCCTTTTGCGGGCTCTACGGATCGTAACTGGCATGAGGATTGGGTTTGGGGTGGCCCAGGTGATGCTGTAAAAGATTCTCGCAGGAATTGGGCAAAGTATGATCGTAATATTGCCTTTCATGCTGAGGCTGGGGCGGTATTTCCCTATGTGACTGGTCAGGATATTATTCGCAACGGTCGACAGCCTGATACGCGAAATAAAACTATTTATGGGATTTATCGTTGTCCAAGTACTGGTGAAATTGGCCGTGCATTGCGTGTGAACTTCAGCATGACAAGTTTTTTAAATGGTATAACAGGAAAGGCAAATCCGGGGGTTAATTTTTCTGCTGTAAAAAGCCCTTCTGATAAGTTTCTTTTACTCAATGAAGATCCTCACTCTATGCGTAATGCTAGTTTCCATCCAGGGGGCACTGCATTTGGAGGAGGTAATGGTGTCAGTGCTGTAGGGGGAAGGCTTCATACTATGCATAGTACTGGAATTAACGCTGCTTACTTCGACGGGCATGCCTCAAGTATCAAACATGATCAAATTATGAAAATTCAACGTGACCCTTATTTGATTCAAAAACATTTTGATCCTTTTAAGTAATAGTCGCCAATGATTTAAATTTATGACAAAAGGGCCGACATAATTTCGGCTCTTTTTCTTTGAATACATAAAATGAAAGATATGAAAATTACTGAATTTTCCAAATTTAAGAATAAAGATGGTATGTTTAATTTCTTTAATGGAACGCGATTATTCGCGCTGCTTCTATCTTTCTTTTTAGGCGGAGTTGCCACATTTGCCCAGGAAGCAAAGGAGACCGGGATATCTGAGCAGATTGATGCTTTTGCAGGTACAGTGGTTGGATGGATTGCTAAAGTTTTTTTCTTCCCTGTCTATGAATCCAGCGAGGGTGCTACTGTTCCATTAGTCGTGGCATGGTTAGTTATTGGGGCAATTTATTTCACTGTTCGCATGGGGTTCATTAATTTTCGTGGATTTAAACATGCTATTGATGTGGTGCGTGGTAAGTATGACAGTAAGGATGCGGAGGGTGAGGTGAGTCATTTTCAGGCTCTGTCTTCTGCGTTATCGGCAACGGTTGGTTTGGGTAACATTGCTGGTGTTGCGATTGCAGTGAGCCTTGGTGGGCCAGGTGCAATTTTTTGGATGATAGTTGCAGGGTTTCTTGGAATGTCATCTAAATTTACGGAGTGTACACTAGGACAGAAATACCGTCTTACCCGTCCAGATGGTCGAGTGATGGGAGGTGCGATGTATTATTTGCAGAATGGTTTAGCTGAGTTTGGAGAGCGAACTGGTATAGGTATTATGAAACCTTTTGGTAAGTTTTTAGCAGTTTCTTTTGTGATTTTATGTATCGGTGGATCATTCGGCGGAGGTAACACTTTTCAGGTCAACCAATCGCTTAATGCGGTTCAGGAATCAATTCCGTGGCTTGGCGAGCATCGGTGGGTGTTTGGCTTAATTATGGCAGCTCTCACTGGCTTAGTAATAATCGGTGGCATAAAGCGTATTGCTCAGACGGCAGAAAAAATTGTGCCTACAATGTGTTGTGTTTACATGTTAGCGTGTTTAGTAGTTTTGTTAAAACATGCAGGAGAGATTCCGGCTGCATTTGGGACAATTTTTGATAGTGCCTTTAATCCTGGTGCGGCATGGGGTGGATTTATTGGAGTTCTGGTTCAGGGTTTTAAACGGGCGGCATTTTCAAATGAGGCTGGCGTGGGTTCAGCAGCAATCGCTCATTCGGCGGCCAAGACAAAGGAGCCTGTGCGTGAAGGGATTGTTGCTTTGTTGGAACCATTCATCGACACCATTATTGTTTGTACTATGACAGGATTGGTAATCGTGATTACTGGTCATTATGCTGGCGGTTCATCGGCTGAAGTGGCAGAGCCTTTTGCAGCGATTAATAATGGAGCAGGTTTGACATCGACCGTGTTTGCTTCTGAGATTTCATGGTTTTCGCACATCCTGTCAGCAGCAGTGGTTTTGTTTGCATTTAGTACAATGATTTCTTGGTCATACTATGGTGAGCGTTGTTGGGCTTGGTTGTTTGGGGACGGTTCTTCGATGGTTTATCGTGTCCTGTTTTTAATCATGGTTTTTCTTGGTTCTATAATTACGTCGACCAATGTTCTTGATTTTGGAGATTTGATGATTCTTGGGATGGCATTTCCAAATGTTCTTGGACTATACTTTCTTTCGGGAGGAGTGAAAAAGGATCTAGATGCTTACATGTTGAAGCTTAAAAACGGCGAGTTCGATTCTGAAAAGGTCAATTAACAGCTTTGCTGTTTTCCAATGGCTCAGCGGCAAACACAGATCCCTAACGTAGTGGTGGTTGGGAGTTCAAACACAGATCTGGTTATTCAATCAGCCAAGTTGCCGAAGCCGGGCATGACTGTCCTTGGTGGGAGCTATCAGGTTATTCCAGGTGGGAAAGGAGCTAATCAAGCCGTGGCTGCAGCAAGAACCGGGGCGCAAGTTGTTTTTGTGGCCAATATTGGGCGCGATGATTTTGGGAATGATGCTTTGGCTCGGTTCGAACGAGAAGGTATCGGCACAAGGTTTATTGTTCGAGATCGGAATGCTCCAAGTGGCGTTGCTTTGATTATGGTAGCGGATAAAGGTCGCAATCTTATCAGTGTGGCAGCCAGTTCCAACAATTGTTTGGCTAATGCACATATTGAAAAGGCTAAGCCTGCATTTGCGAATGCGAGATGCTGCTTGATACAACTTGAGATACCGCTGCCTGCAGTTCGGGCAGCACTTCGTTTGAGTAAAAATCAAGGTGTGTTTACTATTCTTGATCCAGCCCCTTGTCGGCGTTTAGCCAAATCATTATTGCGACTGGTTGATCTTATTACGCCAAACGAATTGGAGTTGGCTGAGCTGACCGGTATGCCTGTTAAAACTAAACGTAACATTGAATATGCCGGGGAGGAATTGCTGCAAACTGGGGTTGGAGAGGTGATTGTTACCTGTGGAGCAAGAGGGGTGTGTCATTTTTCTGGTCAGGGGGCTGATTGGTTTTCTGCCCCCAAAGTGAAAGCAGTAGACACAGTTGGTGCCGGCGATTGTTTCAACGGTTCACTAGCTTCGGCGTTATCGAATGGTTTAGTCATGGATGAAGCAATTAGATTTGCGATTTTAACTTCGGCTCGTTCCGTGACTTTACAAGGTGCGCAGTCGTCGTTTCCTAATTTAAAACCAAGTAATTGCGATTAGTTCTTTCGCTCTTTAGTATTTGTATGAACAATTGCTTACTGAAGTTTAACTACCTTTGAAACTTTTTCCTATCATAAGCAGAGAACTTCTAGTGGCGTCTCGCCGCTTGGGTACGTATACCTCGCGTTTCTCTATTGCACTGCTAGTTTTTTTTGTAATTGTCTACGCTTTAATTTTTGTTGTTGTTGCAGATGGATATCCGTTGCATCGAGCGGGAAGTGATATGTTTTTTGCTGTGTCGGGTATAATGATTTTTCTATGTAATATAGCTGGGATATATCTGACGGCAGATTGTTTAAGTGAGGAAAAGCGAAATGGTACATTAGGGCTCTTATTCCTTACAAATTTGCGAGGCTACGAGGTGGTTTTAGGTAAAATGAGTGTGGGGACTATTCAGGCAGTGCTTGGTTTGCTGTCTGCTGTTCCTATGTTAGTGGTGCCGGTATTAATGGGAGGGGTGGATCCTATGTTGGTGCTTAGAATGGCCTTTGTATTGTTTGCCACTCTATTTCTTTCGCTATCGGTTGGTATGGCATGCTCAGCAATTTTTAAGTCGTCAAAGGTAACCACAGGTATGGCTCTTGGTGTTATGTTATTTCTCAATTTCGGTCCGGTTTTTATTTACGAGATTTTATATGAAATATTTGGGAGGATAAGTGTAAGTGGTATAAGTGAGATCTATAGTCTTTTTAGTACTGGAAATATTTATTTACTGGCAATAGATGGGAGGCTTGGTTTGGGAGGCCAAGCAGATGTTGAGTGGAATATCTCAATGATATTTGTAATTGGGTTTTCGATTTTTTCGATTCTGTTCGCCATATGGAAAACAGCTCGAGCATGGCAAGACCAACCAGAAAAAAATGTAACGGATATGGTTCTGCAAAAGAGTTCTAATAATATGCATCGAAGGTCTAAAGTGTTAGATAAAAATCCCCTGCATTGGTTGGCAGCTCGAAAGAAGTTTGGACCTGAGGTTGTATGGTTAGGATTCGTTATTGTTTTCACATTTATGATGATTGTGACTAATGGTTTTAAGTATTTATTGGGATTAGATAGTTCTACATATGGTGCAAGCAGCTCCTTTCTGGTGACTTTGTGGTTTGTTTCTGCAATGTTCAAATGGTGGATGGCTGGTGCTGCCTGTGAACGTTTTCGAATTGATCGAGGTGAATCTGCTCTTGAATTATTATTGTCAACACCACTTGAATATAAAGATTTTGCAAAGGCTCACCGAGATAGGATTAGATGGCAGTTTCTTTGGCCTATTATATTAATCCTATGCTTAATCCCTTTTATGATGGGTTTGTCTTCTGAAGATACGCTGCCGCTTTACATAATAGGTATATTAATGTTTTTCATTGATGTTTGGGCAACTTATTTTGTTGGTATGCACACAAGTCTTACTTTACGTAAACCGGTTTACAGCTCATCTCTAGTTATACTTAAAATTCATATATTACCATATTTGGTATTTTTTATGCTTTTTCTTATTGTTGGTACATCCACCAGTGGAAATTTTGATGAAAACGGAATGCTTGCACTTTGGTTTTTGGTTGGATTAATTAATAGTGCTTTTTGGGTTGGTAGGGCTAACTTATTTCTTGGTGAAAAGTTTAGAGAAACCGCGTCTAGGGTAGTAAGTCCAAGCTCATGATTTCATGTTTAATCTGCCTATTGTACAAAGAGAACTATTAATCGCTTCAAAAGGTTTGGGTTCTTGGTTGTGGCGATGGATAGTGGCTATTATAGCGGTTTTCTTTGGCGGGTATTGGATACTCATTGCTTCTGGTGTAGGGCAAAATGTTCCTGGCGGAATGCAGGGCGATATTTTTTTTGCAATTATGACTTGGTGTTGTTTCGTGTATTGTTTATTGGCTGGATTGTGGACTACAACAGACACACTAACGCGAGAAAAAACCGATGGCACACTAGGACTTTTATTCCTGACAGACCTACGGGGATACGATGTAGTCTTAGGTAAGATGTTTTCAGGTTCGCTACGTTCATTTTACGGCGTGCTTGCTGTTTTGCCTGTCCTTGCTTTACCGCTATTGATGGGAGGTGTGACAAATGCCCAGTTTTGGCGAACTGTCTTTGCGTTACTTAACATTCTATTTTTTTCACTTTCCTGTGGAATGTTCTTCTCCGCTATATGCCGTCGAACAGGTCAGTCTATTTTTTGTACTTTATTATTGTTGGCAAGTATCACATTAGCACCTCTGATTTACAGTTGGATGGGAGGAGTAAATGAGACGATTAGTCTTTTGAGTCCTGCATTTGCAATTAATCGAGCATATGTCCCATTGATTGGCCCGGCATTGCCAGCGGTGGGATGGTATCCGATATGGATTAGCTGTGGTTTGATTGCTTCGATATGTTTCTTAGTACTAGCCTCATGGATTGTTCCAAAGAGTTGGCAGGATCGTGAAGTTAAGTTTCGAAAAAAAAATTCTTTGGTAACGAATGTTAATAGTCGTCGTTCGCTGTATTTGGATAGCAACCCCGTATCTTGGTTGGTGAATCGGAACACATCGATGCATCAATCACGGAAATTTTTATTATTGTATATTGCCGTTGCATGGTTGGTTATCACTGTGTACTCATCTTTAGACAATACAGTTGAACTACCTTTTATTGTTACCGGTATGAGTTTGCTTTGGCTTGGGGCATTATGGTTTCGAATCGATCTAACTCGTCATACGGTGTTTTCTATTTTCGAGGCGAAGGAGTGTGGAGCGTTGGAGCAAATCCTTGTGACTCCTATGGATGAAAGACAATTTAGACGCGGGCATTTCCTTGCTATGGCTAGTTTTTGGCTCTGGCCTTTAATTAGTCTTATAATGGCTCCGGTTTTATTTGTTTTTATTCAAGTACTTATACATCCGGAGAAATTAGATGAGGGGGGATTAATATTTGGTGTAACACTTCTAGGGTTAATGGCGTTCGGCTTGCCAGTATTAAGCTTTTTTTTGGATATTTTTGCTTTGTACTTCTCTGGTTGTTGGTTTGCTTTGAGGAATTCTTCTTTTGGAAAAGCGTTTTGGAAAACCTTTGGATTTGTTTATCTCTTGCCAACGATAGGCTCAATATTTCTTTGTTTTATTGGGCAATTTGCTTGGCTTATTACGGGTACTATTTTTATTGTTTGGCCTTTAACCAGTCTTCAGGGAAATTTTCGTCGTGTAGTTTCCGGTGAGTATAGTTTGCCGAACATGAGGAAAAATGTATCTTCTGATATAGCCGAAAAATGAGTATGACAGTGGCTAATAAACCGGCGGAGACTTTAACTGTTTAGGAACTGATATTTCTAAGCTAACGCCTTCTTGATCAGTTTTCCGTGGACATCAGTTAGTCGGAAGTACCGTCCTTGATACTTAAATGTGAGCCTTTCGTGGTTTATGCCTAAAAGGTGTAACATTGTTGCATGAAAGTCATGTACGTGCACTCCGTCTTCGATAACATTATAACCATAGTCGTCTGTTTGCCCTACGACTGTGCCTCCCTTAGATCCTCCACCTGCCATCCAAAATGAAAAGCAGCGGCCATGGTGATCACGTCCAAAATTATCTTTTCCAAGTGAGCCTTGGCAATAGTTTGTGCGACCGAATTCTCCACCCCAAACAACGAGTGTATCGTCAAGCATACCGCGTTGTTTTAAATCTTTAACCAATGCTGCTGAAGCTTGATCAGTCTCACGGCATTGGTTTCGAAGTCCACCCGGTAGGCCGCCGTGCTGATCCCATCCTGGATGGTATAGTTGAATAAATCTTACACCGCGTTCGGCCAGCCGACGTGCTTGTAGACAATTGGCAGCAAAGCTGCCCGGGTTTTTTACATCGTCTCCGTATGAATTAAGGACTTGTTCAGATTCATCTGATATATCTGTGACTTCTGGAATTGATGCTTGCATTCGAAATGCCATTTCGTACTGGGCAATGCGGGATTCAATTTCCTTGTCTGGATTACCTTCTAATTGCAACTGGTGTAGTTCACGAAGGCGATTCAGCATCATGCGTCGACTATTACGGTTTATACCACTTGGATTTTGTAAATGTAGTACAGGATTAGCTCCCGAACGGAATCTTATGCCTTGATTTTCCGAGGGCAAAAATCCGCTTCCCCAAAGTCTTGAGACTAGGGGTTGGCCTCCTTTGCCTTTGGTTGTCATCACGACAAAAGAGGGTAGGTTATCGTTCGTACGGCCAAGGCCGTAGTTTAGCCACGCTCCAATACTCGGTCGGCCTGGAAATTGTGAACCAGTTTGCATATGCGTTACACCAGGTCCGTGGTTTATTGCTTCAGTATGCATTGAACGCACAAGGCATATGTCATCTGCTATGCTGGATATGTGGGGCAGGGCATCACTGATTTCAAGTCCGCTTTGGCCATGAGGAACAAATTTGAATGGTGATCCGGCTAAAGGTAGAGATGCCTGATTTCCGGACATTGCTGTTAAGCGTTGACCTTGCCTAATCTCTTCGGGAAGTTCGGTCCCATGTTTTTTGATTAATGTTGGCTTAGGGTCATAAAGATCAAGCTGTGATGGCCCTCCACTTTGGAAGAGGTAAATTACACGCTTAGCTTTTGGAGCAAAGTGAGATGTTCCAAGTGCACCACGACTGTTAGATGCACCTGACAACGCTTCGGGCTTAAGGAGGCTGCTTAGTGCAATCCCACCTAGTCCCATGCCAAATGAGTTAAGGAAATTGCGTTTGCTCATACCGAGCGTAGATTCATAACCTGTGCAAAAAGGCGTTTTCATTGTTTTAAAACCTATCGTTTAATTACTGCTTCGTCGAAATTCATAAGTGCTTTGGCAAGTACTCCGGCCGCAGCTACTTGTGGTTTATCTAGATTCTTTGCATTAGGACTAGCTCCGACCCCTAAGAAAGCATCTGTAGCTTTAATGTCTTTTTTAAAATTGGCCAACTGTTCGTTGTACAGTTTTTTCATTAAAATAATTTCACGTTCGGATGGTTTACGACTCGTAAGCTTGCGGAACATGTCGTCAATAATGGAATGAATGTTGTCGCCGTGTTCGCGGACCATAGATTCCCCGATTTTTCTAGCTGCCTCAACAAATTGTGGCCCATTCATTAGAACAAGTGCCTGTAGTGGAGTTGCAGTGGTCTCGCGTTTAGCCCTGCAAACATCTCGCTTGCTGGCATCTAGTGCCATCATCACAGGCGCTGGTCCAGTGCGTTTCCAGAATGTATAAACACTTCGCCGGTAAAGTCCTTCACCTTTATCATGTCCCATTGGTTTGAATGACTCAGTTAGATCGTAGGGTTTGGAACCGCCCCCTCCCATACGAGTGCTTATAAGTCCACTTGTGTTTAGTGCATTATCGCGGATCATTTCTGCAGTAAGTCGGTATCGTGGTGCTCTGGCTAATAAATTGTTTTCTGGATCACTTACTTCGAGCGATGGTCGAGTGATGCTTGATTGCTGATAGGTGGCTGACATAACGATCTGCTTAAGTAGTCTTTTTACGTTCCAGTCGTTCTCCATGAAATCGCTTGCGAGCCAGTCCAGCAACGCTGGATGCGATGGTCGTTTCCCTTGTATTCCAAAATCTTCTGGAGTTCGAACAAGTCCATTGCCAAAACAGATCTGCCAAAAATGATTTACGGCTACTCTAGAAGCAAGAGGGTTGTCTGTTGAGGTTAGCCATTGTGCAAGCCCTAGTCTATTCTGGGGCGCATTTTTTGGAAAATCTGGAAGGATGCTTGGTGTCTTTGGGGTGACTTTTTCATTAGGCTGGTTGTATACTCCGCGATTTAGAACGAACGTTGAACGGGGTTTTACTGTCATTTCTTCCATTACCATAATTTCGGTTTTTTCATCTAGGAGTTTTTTTAATTTTTCTCTCGAAGACCGCAATTTTGATAATTGCATGTTGTGGGATTTATTGATGGAGGCAAAATAGTATTCACGAAGGAGTTCATGATCTTTTTCACTAAGTTTATCAATTGGAGTAGATAGGGTTTTGGTTAGTGATTGGCCATCGTAAAGCTGAGCTATTTCGCCAGCAGTTAGTTTGCGATCAAACACATGGAAGTCATCAACGAGCCCTTGGGAAAACCCTACGTCTCGAAATCGTTGGCCAATTACAATGTTATCGTTTCCGCCGCCAGTAATGTTTTTGTATAGGTTGTCCTTGTGCACTTCTGTTTCAGTCAGTTGTCCATCGATATAAATACTCAATCCTCTGGCATGGCTAGAACCGTCGTATGTGACAGATACATGGTGCCATTCATTTATTGGTAGCTTGATTGTAGAGCGAATGTTTATTGCGTTGCCAGGCCAGAAGTGAATTAGCGATGTGCTTAGATGGCCATTGCGAAGAAGCATCTGGTATCCCCTGCTACCAGCGTCAGTCCAAGCTTTTGAGCGTGAGTAAACAACTGTGCGTTCCTTGTGGTGTGGGGTATTCATCCATAATGTGATTGTGAATGGCTGTGTGCGATTGAAGTTGCCAATGCCAAGATTGACTCCGTCGTCTCCTGTTAGCTTTAGGGCGTTACCGTTTTTACCTGGGACAATTTTATTCTTTTTGCTGCTAGATGCTTTTTTAGATTCATTTGCAAGGTTTGCAAGTTTACCATCTTTGTACTCGTCAAAAGTATAATGTCCAATGTGTCCAGTTAACTTAGCTTCAGTTGGTCGTTTTTTGAGCCATCGCAAGAAATTTTCTTCTTCTTTCTTTTCAATTTCTGTCAATTGGTTCTCCTCGGTCTCTATTTCTTTTTTGGCTATATCGATTTGCTGTTTTGCGTCAGCATTGCTCATTAGCAATGTTGGTGTAGGAACAGAGGGGGTGAAATATGAGTACAAGCCAGACTCATCTATGGTATTGAAGAACGCGAAAAACTCATAGTATTCCTTCTGAGAAATAGGATCGTACTTATGATCGTGGCATCGAGCGCACTCGAGTGTGAGGCCAAGCATTGCAGTTCCGAATGTGTGATTACGATCTGCTACATATTCAACACGAAATTCTTCTGGAACACTTCCACCTTCGACCTTTTGTGGGTGTAAACGATTAAACGCTGTGGCAAGTCGCTGATCGTCTGTCGTGTTAGGTAAAAGATCTCCGGCTAATTGCCATGTTAGAAAGTCGTCATACGGCAGATTATCGTTAAACATTCTTATGACCCAATCGCGCCAAGGCCAAACGTAACGGTCACGGTCAACCTGGTAACCATAGGTGTCGGAATACCGTGCAAGGTCTAGCCAGTGAACGGCTAAGTGTTCGCCAAATCGAGAATGGGCAAGCAGTCTGTCAACAACCTGTTCGTATGCGTTAGGTGAGTCGTTGTTTATAAACCGGTCAATTTCGTTCAGGGATGGCGGCATGCCGGTCAGATCGAAGGATAACCGTCGGATAAGTTTTTCTCGTTTTGCTTCCGGTGAAGGATTTATTTTGACTGATTCCATTTTGGCTAATGTGAAATGGTCGATTTCATTTTTAGGCCAATTAGATTGGATTGGTTTTGGAAGTGTGGGTTTATTTACCGGGGTAAATGCCCAATGCTCTTTCCACTCAGCACCCTCAGTAATCCAGCGATGGATTAATTCTTTTTCTTCGTCTGAAAGTGTTAAATTTGATTCGGGAGGAGGCATTAATTCATCTGTATCATCTGTGATTAAGCGATTGTAAAGTTCACTTGCTTCCGGTTTGCCAGGCATGATGATGGCCAAATTATCGTCTAGCTTTGCCATTGCTCCTTCGCGTGAGTATAGGTGCAAGTCAGCTTTACGGGTTTTTTTATCAGGGCCATGGCAGGTGAAGCATCTGTCAGATAGGAGCGGTTTGATTTGGCTTTCAAAATCTACCGACTGGCCAAGTGTCGAATTTAGGTAGCAAGCTAAGCCAAGCGCTAAACTGATTTGCCTTTTCAACATCGGATTCACTTCAGAGAAGGATACCTTGTGAACGACTTATTGAAAACCTGTAAAAATTACCGGGTAATAAAGCTAAATCAGCCTGACAATAAGAGATTAAGCTCTTAAACTGCTGTTCATGCAAAATCCGATCATAGTTGCGTTGGATGTTCCTACGGCACGAGAGGCATTGGAGCTGGCCGAGGAACTAGGTCCGGTTGTTGGTGCATTTAAGATTGGCAAGCAGCTTTTTGTTAGTGAGGGGCCAGATGTTGTCCGCAAATTAAAGGAGACAGGGACGAAAATCTTTCTAGACCTTAAATTTCACGATATTCCCAACACTGTCTCAAAAGCAGTACAATCTGCGATTGATCTGGGAGTTGATATGCTGACGGTTCATACTTCTGGAGGTTCCGAAATGTTGGCTGCAGCTGAGAAAACTAGCAACGAAACAGCTGCAGTGTTGGGTATAGATTCTCCGTTAATTCTTGGGGTGACTGTGCTGACTAGTATGGACGATGCCAATTTGGCAGAGCTTGGTATTCAAGAAGAAACTCATGGGCAGGTAGTGCGATTGGCAAAACTGGCTGCTTCCTCTGGGCTTCGTGGATTAGTTTGTTCTCCTCAGGAAATTAAACTTTTAAGGGAAGAGCTTGGGAATCAGATCCAATTGGTGACTCCAGGGATACGTGCAGAGTCTAGTCCTGCTGATGATCAAAAGAGGACAATGTCACCAGCCGAAGCTGTTAAAGCTGGAGCTAGTTGGTTGGTTATTGGAAGACCTATTACTTTAGCGGAAGACCCAAGAGCCGCTGCTATTGAGATACTAAATTCTATTGATCCGGAACTTTAATTTTTTAAAAGAAAACTAATAACCAATTGCTGGTTAATTTTATTTTTTTTGTAAGGCTAGGAGCTTTTTCTTATAACGTGTTTGTACCACTTCAGTGAGTAACATAATCGTGATTACGAAATAAAATGTTGTTTTACTCATGGCGTGTATTTCGTTTCCAAATAACTTCATTTCAGCCAGTTCTCCTCCTTCGGTCAATAGCATGATTCCTACTACAAAAAGAATAAATAATCCGAGTACCTCGTACATTCTATTCTTTTGAAGGAAGGTTGATACTCCGTCGGCTAGCCAAATCATGAGTGCGCCTCCGGATAGGATTGCTATGCCCATAATCCAGTAGTCTCTGTTTGGATCGTCCACTAGTGCGATAGCGCTAAGTATTGAGTCGAACGAAAATACAGCATTCATAAAAACGATTTTAGCAATGACTGATTTTGCTGAGCTGCTATCTCTTTTGACTTCAGATTGGAAATCATCAACCACAGTCATATGAAAGATTTCTTTCATAGCGGTGTATAGGATAAATACTCCTCCAACCAATACGATAATGCTGTGAAGGTTGAACGCCCCTTCAATGAAGCCCTTCCAAGAGATGGTGAACCATACTGCCTGAAATGCACTAATCATCTTAATCAGCAAAAGAAGGAGTATAACTCGTAATGCTACAGCGATACCGATGCCCCACTTTCGAACTGATGACTGTTGGCTCTCTGGGGCCCTCTTTGATTCGAGCGAAATGTATAGAAGATTATCAAATCCTAGCACTGCCTGGAGCAGCACGAGCATTCCCAGCGTCATTACGATTTCAATAATACCCATAATGCGAAGACGTTTTATACAAAAAAGGAACTACTTTAATCCAGAATAATCTAATTAAATGGGACAAATAGTCCCTTCGACTACTAAAAGAAAATATTGGTACCGGCGGCCGGAATCGAACCGGCACTCCTTCGCAGGAAAGGGATTTTAAGTCCCTCGTGTCTACCAATTCCACCACACCGGCACAATTGAAATAGGGTTAACGGGCAGAACGCCGACTTGCGGCGGGAGAAGTGTACCAATCTTTCAGATGTTCGCAAGTCGCGCTTGGCCGCGAGCTTTCGATTCGTCATTATTGGGGGCTACAAATTTATATTAAATTATGCTTCCAGGAATAAAATTATTCGATTTAAAAGGAAAAGGCGCTGTGATTACTGGTGGATCAAAGGGGTTAGGTCAAGCCATGGCGGCTGGCTTGGCAAGTGCTGGCGCTAATCTTGTTCTGGTTAGCCGTAACGAGTCCGAAGTAAAAGCTGCGGCTACTCAGTTGGCTGATGAGTATGGTTGCAAGGCCTTTGGT
>NYWG01000002.1 GCA_002684915.1 Verrucomicrobiales bacterium | reverse complement strand
TTTTCCGACGATTTTCTTGGTTGCCTCCAATGCGGAATCGCTTTGCTCTTTGAAACAACCAGTTTGCCTTCACAAGACGGAAGTGTGCTTCGGTTATATTGCGATAACGAACGGATAACTCTGCATTGGAATTGCTCCAAACTGATTCTGTTGTCACATAGATATTTTTGGCCTCAATCTGTGCGACTAGATTGTGGCATCTTTTGCCACCTCTTGAATTTTTAAACTGATCTCGGCCGATTATGGCTATTCTTCGGGCTTCTGCCCATTCACCTTTTTCATATAGAGCATTGGCCCAGTGGAAACGTGCCCAGGCGGATAGTTGACTTGGTTCATTTTCTGCAACCTTACGAATTGTTTCGATAAACCGACTTGTTTTACCTTCACCAACAGCACTGTTTTTTGCGAAGAGCAATCGGGCAATGTCTGCATCAACTCTCGCTGCAGAGTTGGCGTCGTCACGATGAAAAGACAAAATATCCTGAAACAATTGCACAGCCTTTCGCATGGGTGATTGCTTGTCAGTTGTTTCAGGTTTCCATATCAGAAAATTTTCGATCGGGCTAAGTATTGGATCTTCGGTATTGATCTCAAAGGCATCCTCTGGTTTTGCAGCTGCGAATTCGCCTGATGTATAAAATCCCAATGCTTCGTGTGCGATAAAGTCGTACAATGTAGGACGATAATTTTCCGGTAAAGTAGGCTTGGTTAAGAGGTCTTCAAATTCACTGGTAGCAATGGTTTTTAGGCGTCCGTCGGCCAGTGCGTTCGAGAAATGCAGGTCGATCTCGCGGTAAATCCGAGGTAGATCCCATGTAGTGAAATCTTTACCAAGTGGCTCATTTGTCGCAGTTCGCTGCATGAATCGGTATCTGTTTCCCTTAAAATACTGCCAATACCAGTGGGCAAGTATTGTTTCTAGTAGCGGCTTGGCTTGATCTGGAACTTTCTCAAGTTCATCTTGTAGCCGAGTGATTTTTTCCTCCGGTTTATTCCCCTGTACGGTTCCTTCGTGAGTTATCCGTTTGGCTAATGCTTTTATGCCTTCGGCGAATTTTCCATCTTGGATGGCTGAATCATAAATCGTTTGAAGTTTAGCTGCGGCTGTTTTTGGTAGTCCTTTTTTCTCCGCGTCGATGACTTCTTTCCATAAAGTCTCTCTTTTGACCGGTTGTGACTGTGTCAAAACCAGTCCAAATACCAGAACTGAAAAAGTACTGATTAATTTCATTTTAATGTTCAATAAGGTTATCCGACTAATCGGACTAATAAACGTTCAATAAGGAAGGGAAAAGTCTATGGACAGGAAGTTGTTTTTGCCGATTAGAGTTTTTGGGTTTTCTTTTGTTCCTTCAACGGAAGATCTTTGCGATAAGTTGATTTGTGTCAAAGTATTTTATAGAAAAATTTCATATTATTATATTCACATGGATGCATCTCAATTGACGGGTCCAAGTCAATGAATCTAATTCTTAAATCTGAATTTTTAGCAATCTAGTTTATCCAAGTAGCTCGGCAGCAATGCGGGCTTCAGGACTTTCGACTAGTCTCAGATCTCGGGGACCTACACGGAATTTGAGTTTTTTATGATCCAGCCCAAACTGATTGAGCACAGTGGCTAGCCAGTCATAGTGATGAACGATGCCATCTACAGCATAATGAGAAAATTCATCGGTTTGTCCATGAATGTAGCCTTTTTGAAATCCTCCCCCCGCGACCCACATACTAAAACCATAGGTGTTATGGTCACGTCCAACCGTTTCTCGCTTGGTCAGTCCATCGCGGAATTGAATAACTGGCAATCGCCCCATTTCGCCTCCCCAATGCACGATGGTGCTGTCGAGTAATCCGCGTTCTTTTAGGTCACGGACAAGTGCTGCAGCGGGTTTGTCTATTTCTGCGCACCTTTGTGGTAGGGCTGTTTTGATGGAGCCATGATGGTCCCAGACTTGTCCGTTGCAAGGGATTTGAACGAACCGGACTCCACGTTCTACTAACCTTCTGGCGATGAGACAGCGAGTGCCGTAATCACGGGTAACTTTTTGATCAATGCCATACATTTTTTTGGTGGCAGCCGATTCATTAGATATTTCGAACGCTTCACGTGCGGCCACTTGCATACGCGCAGCTAAACCATAACTTTGCATTCTTGCATCAAGATCGTTTTCACCGGGATGTTCCCTGATGTATTCCTGATTGAGTTTGGATAACAATTGCAGTTGTTCTGCTTGTGGGTCTCCCTTGAGGTGTCTTGGTGGGTCGAGATTGAAAATTCTTGGTGCAACCGGTCTAATAACCGTACCTTGGTATATTGAGGGCAATTTGCCATTTGACCAATTTTCTCCGCCGAGCAATGGCAGGCCTCGAGTGTCGGTCAATGCAACATAAGAGGGTAACTCTTGTGTTTCGCTTCCCAGTGCACTGGTTAGCCAACTGCCAAGCACAGCTCTGCCACTGTTGGCTTTACCTGTATTTAGAGCGTAGTTGGATGGTCCATGGTTATTGGCACCTGTGTGCATTGAGCGGATCAACGTGATGTCGTCGGCAATACTTCCTAAATGTGGAACCAGCTCCGAAAGTTCCATTCCACATTGTCCATGAGGTTTGAAATTCCACAGCGGCGCCATGATTTCTCGGCTGGCTTGTGCCGGGTTATCAAACTTTATATCGCCGGTAAAAGATTTCCCATTGTGTTTAATGAGTTCAGGTTTGGGGTCAAAGAGATCAATTTGACTGGGCCCCCCAAGCATAAACATTGAGATCATTGCCTTTGCTTTTGAGTTGTGATGCGGCTGTTTGGGTAGCAGATCGTATGTTTTTTGTTCCAGCTCTGGTTTAACTGGTATTCCTGCTTCTTCAGCCAATAGGCCATCTCGCTTTAGAAGCCAAGAAGCTGCAACTGAGCTTAGGCCAAACGCTGAGGTATGTAGCATGTGGCGACGAGAACAAAGCATGGTTTTCATAGTAATAGTTTAGTCAATGTACAAAAATCTATTCGAGGCCATAAGTACTTGAGCTAGTGCTGCCAGAGCACGTTTTTTTGGAGCTTCTGGATGTTTCTTTATTATTTTTTGCCAATCTGCATTTTGATCCGCTTTAAAGTATTCCTCTTGGCGTTTGAGGAAATCAGAAATCAAATTTTTTTCTGTGGGCTTCGGGCCGGTGGAGTACAATCTACTAAATAGAGTATTTAATCTTTGATTGTTGTTATCCGGATATTTCATAAACAATCTTTCTGATAACTGATTGGTGAGTTGAACTATTTGATCGTCATTTAGGAACCATAGAGATTGTGTGGCTACAGTGGTTTCTCTACGGTTGTCACAGTTAGGAGTCATTTCTGGAAGGTCAAATGTAGCCAATATGTTTAAGGGCAAGCTGCGGTTGACCTCAACAAATGCACTGCGTCGTAGTGCTGCAGCCTTTTGTTCACTGACTCCTGCAGCCAGGCCATCACGAATTTTTTGTATTCCAATAACTACTTTTCCTTCTCCGTTTGTGGTTACCGGTACGCTTGGGCCGCCTGTGTTTAGGTTCAGGTTGTAGGTCGTTGCCAAGATGAAGTCTCGAACTGCTTCAGCTTCAAGTCGGCGCAGGTTGTATCGAGCAAAAAGNCGATTTTCCGGATCCAAATTGTTTAGTGTAGGATTACGTTTACTGGATTGCTGNTAAACGGTGGAAAGTAAGATCATGCGATGCAATCTTTTATGATTCCAGCCGTGTTCGACAAAATCATTTGCCAACCAATCTAGCAGTTTAGGGTGTGAAGGCGAATCTCCATTAATTCCGAAATCTCCAGGTGTGTTCACGATGCCTCGGCCAAAATGATGCTTCCAAACCCGATTAACAAAAACCCTTGCTGTTAAAGGGTGCCGCCCGTCGGTTAGGTGTTGAGCGTAGGCTAGTCGGCGGCCGGTAGTAACAAGGTTTTTATCGTTGATTGGGATTGATATCTTGCGATTAGCCTGAGTTAGCGCGGTCAGTTCTTTTGGTTGAACTTTTTCACCTGGGCTATTTGGATTTCCTCGAAAGAAAATAGCACTTACCGGAACGATATCTGGCTGTTCTGTGGCAATTCGTAACATTTTTTTTGGAGGTTTCGTGGCTCGAACCTTTGTGACTTCCTCCTTTTGTTTTTCAAAATCTCTATGAGCAGCATTGTCATATTCCACAAGAAATCCTGCGATAAAACTGATTGGTTTGACCATGGGATATAAGTCCAATAGTTCCTTCTGTCGGTCGGTTTGTTTTTGTTGTGGAGTTAGTACTGCTTTAAGGGTCTCGTCTCGAACTGTTTCCGGAACATCCTTAACTTTTGCCGCCTGAATTATTTTAGCCAAAGCATTCTTCTTTGCCTGAATTTCAGCATCCATTTTCTTGGCCTTTTTCTCAATCTGTTCAGCTTTTTTTTGGTCTTCGGCAGAAGTGATATCGATCAGGCGTGATGAAGGTTGTTGCCATTTTTTAAGTGGGAAAACAGGATCAAAAATAGCCCTAAACTGGTAATAATCATCAATTCCAATAGGATCATATTTGTGGTCGTGGCATTGTGCGCAACCGACCGTTAGGCCCAGCATTGATGAGCTAATTACCTGTATGGCGTCTGCTGCAGCTTGGTTTCGATTCTCTAGAGAGTTATCATTTTGTGTCGAATCAGGGGCCATGCGCATAAATCCGGTGGCTGTAAGAAGTTCTACATGCCTAGGATTCTTATTGTCGGGACTGCCGTCGATAAGTTCATCTCCTGCAATCTGTTCAACAATAAACTGGTCGATTGGTTTGTTTTGATTGAACGACTGAATAACATAATTACGGAAATGCCAAGCGTGTGGGCGCTTGATATCGTTTCCGGATCCACCTTCACTTTCAGCATATCCTGCTACGTCCAGCCAGTGCCTTCCCCAGCGTACTCCAAACTCTGGAGAGTCTAGAAGGCGGTCTACCAATCGTGACCATGCCTGAGGTGTCTCATCATTTATGAATTCTTCCACCTCACTTGGTGATGGTGGTAAGCCGATTAAGTCAAATGTAATTCGGCGTATCAAGCTCTCTCGGCTGGCTGGTGGAGAAAATTCAATTCCTAATTTAGATAACCGGTTTGCTATAAATCCGTCGATGGGTGTTCTAATTTCAAAACCAGCAGGCATTGGGACAGAATATTTTTTAATAGGTTTAAATGCCCAGTGGTTAAGCTCTTCCTCAGTAAATCGAATTGAGTCTGGATCTTCCGGTTCTGGTCTTGCCGTCTTGGCTCCCTGCCTGATCCATTCCCTGATGATTTGTTTTTGACTTGGCGTCAATTTCTTCGGTCCATCTGGCATTTTGTCTGATACGATTTGTGTCCATAACAGGCTTTGATCTGGCTTTTCGGGTACTATTGCTGCTCCCGATTCTCCTCCGGTTTTCATCAGGTGAACTAACCGTACATCGAGACCACCATGTTTCTTTTTTTCCTCACCATGACAATGGAAACAGGCTGCCTTCAGAATTGGGCGGACGTCTGCTTCAAAAGAGAGTATTTTTACCGATTGGGCGGCTAGTTTTAACTGGGCACTATTGGCAAAAAATGCCGTAAGTATAAACACGATTTGCCAAGACTTTATTGTGTTATGGATCTTCATCCAAAAAGGTATGTCGGAATGTTACTAAACCGTTCGGGCGAATCAACTAAGTTTGATCGAACTACAGATTTTGACCAATCAAATTCTTTTGATTTGTCCCGCTAAGTATAGGAGTTTAGGTTCTCTCCGATTTTTATGGTTAGATTTTTGATTTCAAACCTTTTTGTTTTTGCATTTGCTCTATCCAATCTAGCTGCTAATGAGCTCGGAAAAACGGTTGGCATGGTAGCAATTGAGAACCCTGCCGAGCTGGGATTTAATCCTGCCAAGCTAGATAGAGTTTTTGCAGTTCAACAAAAATTAATTGCGGATAAACATGCACCATCGAATGTTGGTCTTGTCGTTCGAAAGGGGAAAGTAGTTTATCATAGAACGGCATCATCATCGATGTCGCATGACTGTATGATTACGGATAGTACGGTGTTTCCCATTTGGTCTATGTCCAAGCCTATTACTAGTGTTGCAGCAATGATTCTATATGAAAGAGGTAAATTTAAACTGGATGATCCGGTGTCAGATGCCTTGCCAGAAATGGCTGCCGTTAAGGTAAAAACCAAGGATGGGAAATTGGCACCTTTGGTCAAACCTATCACTTACCGTGATCTGTTTCGGCATACAGCTGGTTTTAATGGTTATGAAGGTCTATATCATGAAGACGGTTTTTGGGCTAAAACGACTCAAGCCAAGAGTCTAACTGTAATTATTCGAGAACTCGCCAAGCAACCGATGGAGCATCAGCCGAGTGCAAAATATACTTACGGAATGAATACAGCGGTATTGGGGCGTGCAGTCGAAGTCTTGTCCGGCAAGTCATTTAATAAATTTCTCCTCAAGGAGATCTTTCGACCATTGAAGATGGAAAACACACGTTTTCACCTGACTAAACGCACTCGTAAATTATTCCAACCACTGAGTGTATTTGAGGATGGGAATTATCGTGCAGGTAAAACTGAGGAGGACGAGCTGCCATATGAGAAGAACAGTACGCTCTATCTCGGAGGAGAAGGATTGGTATCTACTTTGCCAGACTATGCGCGTTTTTGTCAGATGCTTGTAAATGGAGGAGTTGCATCAGGTGGGGAAAAAATATTATCATCCGATACGTTGAGACTTATGTGGACGGATCAGATTGGGAATATCCCAGGCTATGATGATCGAAAAAATGGAAATGGTTTTGGCCTCGGGTTTTATGTATTAAACGATTTTAATAAATTCGGAGCTAAGGGTGTATTTGGTTGGGGGGGGTATCATACTACTCATTTTTGGATAGATCCTGAAAATGAATTGTACGCCATTTTTATGTGTCGAAGGCACCCTTATAACGGTGAAACACTCACGCAGTTTCGTAAAGCGGTCTACGAATCCTTGATAAGGTGAGTAACTTTTATCTTATCATAATAACTGTCTAAGGGGATGCATAATGCCTAGTTATTTTTTTTGTTGCGCTGTTCTGCAAAGAATTCCTTCAGAATGGTGGAGCACTGTTTTTCACCAACTCCAGAAGTAATTGTGCTTTTATGGTTGAGGCCATCGTGTTGTAGCAGATTCATAGCTCCGCCAGCTGCTCCGTATTTAGGATCAGAAGCCCCGAATACTACTCGATCAATTCTGCAATGTACTATTGCCCCAGCACACATTGGGCAAGGTTCCTTTGTGACATAGAGAGTACATCCGTTGAGTCTCCAATTTCCGAAGGCTTCTTCAGCTGCTGTGAGCGCAAGCATTTCGGCGTGGGCCGTGGCGTCATTAAGCATTTCTACCTGATTGAATCCACGAGAAAGGATATGCCCTTCATGAACAATTATCGCTCCAATTGGTACTTCTTTGGCATCCCATGCCTTCATTGCCTGACGTAGTGCTTCTCCCATAAAATAGTCGTCGCTACTTAAATCAATGATAGGTTCATCACTCATAAATATTTTTCTTCAACGAGGTTTGATTCTTCTAATGTCCAATTAAATGCATCACCATCCAGACAGTGAAAGTGGCCTGAGAAAAACCCTCCTCTATGTTTTTGGAATAATGGCCAGATTTGTTCTCGATCTGTTCGTGGTATGTCAAGCTGTTCAATTTCATTTACAGTAAAAAATTTAAACTCACCTTCATCGCATGGTTTGGGCAGCTTCAGTAAGCGTTGTTTGATTTCAAACAGAAAGATATACCAGTGGTTGTTCCCTTCATAGCCGCTCTCACTGATAAGGCCGGTTAAATGTAAATCTTTCGGGAGAATTTCTAGCCCAGCTTCTTCGCTAGCTTCTCGGCATGCACAGGTATAGGGAGATTCTCCTATTTCGACTTCAACCTTGCCCCCTGGAGGCACCCAGCGACCAACGTTTGGAGGTAGATGACGTTTAAGTAGTAAAAGTCGATCTTTAGGATCAAAGCAATATAGTAATGTGGCCAATTTGTGTGGCAGTGACATCGCGCTTAACTCTGCCGACACCTAGAGCCAGTGGCAAGATAAGGTAAATGACTTAGCAGTAATCTCATTACAGGATGGACTTCTGTCGGTTTGCGTTGTTGACTAATCCGCCTTTTGCGCCTCTGCGTATACCAATGTCTCAAAGGAAGAAAGATAGGATTGTTCGACCAAGAAAGTTAAAGCCGGATTCGAAGCCTAAAAAGCCGGATCTGATGCCGAGTTGGCTAAAAACCGATCAAGCATTGGCGGCAGGGCAACGTTTTTTCCGGCCTGTCGATTGGCTGGCCTTTGCTATTACATTACTGATCTCTCTAATTGGCTATTGTTTGACAATTTCGCCAGACTTAACTTTGGAGGATAGTGGGGAGTTGGCCGTTGCATCAATGTATGCTGGGGTCCCTCATCCTCCGGGATATCCGGTGTGGACAATTTATACTTGGATTTTCACTAAATTAGTTCCGATATCAAATATTGCGTTTCGTGTAGCCCTATCATCAGCCATAGCTGCTGCGTTTTCGAGCGGGCTACTTGCCTTGCTTACGAGCAGAGCCTCTTCGAGGATTGTTGAAAGTATCGAATGGTTTAATGGAATTGAGACAGAATTGGTTAACCGGTTAGCTTTGGTTAGTGGTTGCGTAGCTGGGTTGATGTTGGCGTTCAGTGGATTCATGTGGAGTCAGGCGGTGATTGTGGAGGTCTATACATTGAGTGTTTTGTCTTTGATGGGGGTGTTGTGTTGTCTTTACAGGTGGACACAGGATACTAAGCGTACTAGATATCTTTACTGGTCATTTTTTTGGTTTGGTATTTGTTTGTGTAATCATCAAACGCTGATTGTTGCTGCTATGGGGATCGAGACAGTGATTCTTTTTGCGCATCCGCGATTGGGGAGGAATTTTTTTACTGTTAACTCATTAGTGTATTTACTGATTCTGGTGTTGATGGGGATTGGAGCGATTGAGTTATTTGTAGATAACGTTCCAATGCAGGTAATGTTTCATTTACTTGGTGTAAGTTTTCTTATTGTAACTGGATTTCTTTGGTTTGCCACATTGGCTCAAAATCAAGGTCGTAGAGATGTAACTATAGTCGAGGAGTTAAAGGATGGGCTGAAAGTGGTATGGAGCGGATTAGCATATGCTCTGGGAGCGGCCTTTTATCTGTTTATGCCTTTTTCTTCTATGACTAATCCCCCTCTCAACTGGGGTTATCCAAGGACATGGCTTGGTTTTATGCACGCGTTTAGTCGTGGACAGTACGCACAAACGAATCCGACAACATCATTTGGTAAATTCATTGATCAGATCTTTATGTATTGGGAAGGAGCGTTCGATGAGTTTAATGCATCATTCCTTTTACTGGTGGTCTTGCCATTTGCGTTCTTATTCCGAATGAGGAATCGAGAACGTGGATGGATGGTAGGTACATTAGCTACTTATTTGTGTCTAGCGGTTCTTCTTATGGTTCTTCTTAACCCTGAGAATGACAAACATGGTAAGGATATGACACGAGTTTTTTTTGCGGCTTCACATGTCATGTTAGCGATGTGGTTGGGTTTTGGGATTACACTTTTTGGAGCGGCAATAGCTCGTCGCTATGAGCAGGTGCGAGTAATTTTAGGATTAGGTTTGGTTTTAGGTGCTGCGCTTGCTTTGGTGGACTGGTCTTCTGAATTAGCTGATACGCAGTTTTATCTTAATCACTGGACGCGAGGTTTTGCTTTTGGCCTCTTGGTATTCCTTGGTGCGCTTTTTCTCGTGCATCGTTCCAATCCAACTTTAGGTATTGTTAAATCTCCTCCGATTGGCGTTGTGCTTCTGTCTTTGAGTTTGTTGCCGATCTGGTCGATATTGGCGCACTGGGGTAAGAATGAGCAGCATGATCATCAGTTTGGCTATTGGTATGGTCATGACATGTTTACGCCACCTTTTGAGGAATCAGATGGTCGCCCGATATATCCTGAGATGTCGGAGAATGCCATTCTATTCGGAGGAACTGATCCTGGCCGGTTTAATCCAACTTACATGATTTTTGCTGAGAGTTTTATTCCATCCGGAAAAAAGCCGAAGGACCCTGACTTTGATCGTAGAGATGTTGCGCTGATAACCCAAAATGCTTTAGCTGATAGTACTTATCTTGATACTGTTCGTGCTCACTACCAACGCAGTAAGCAGATCGATTGGAATCCACAGGATCCAAGCTATATCCCGTTTGCTTCGGGTGCGAAGAATAAATTGTTAGGCACGAATTTTCTTTCAGGGTTTTCGGGTGCGATAGATCGATGGATGATCAGTATGGGTGCGAGTTGGGAGTTGGACCGGCGTACAAGCGACTCTTATTTTGAGCCAGAAGATATACTTAAACCAGCTGAGTTACTTAATCGTTTCAATATGCAATCGAGTGCGCCTGTGAAGTTAGTCGCTTCTATTTTACCACAAGGAACTGTCGAGGCAGCCAAAGGGGCATCTAATGATGATATTCGAAGTATTTTTTCCGAAGGTTTTAACGCCTTGATTAATGGGGATCCATTGTGGAATCATATATCATTCAAGGGTGTTGAGTTTTCTGATACAACTATATTATTACAAAAACAAGTTGCATCTCTTGGTAATACTGAACCAAAAAAGGTTGAGCAAAATGGCCTTTATGTTCGTTGGAAACAGGCGCGTATTCGCCTTAACAGGCGTGTTCTCGATGAGTTGTTTTCCGGATTGATTCTTCCTGGTAAAGCAGGTCTTTATCCTGACCTTGAGTTGAATGCTCCATCTCAGATTGAAGCTGAGATGGCTTTTGCTCAATATGTTCAGGAAGCTGAGATTCGAATGAAGGCCGGTGCGCTTAAGCCTGGTGAGATTGTTCAGAATAGGAATGGTAGGATTCAGGTGGCTGGTCAAGTTTCTGTGATGGAGATCAATGCTAAATTGGCCAAAATATTGTTCGATAAAAATCCTGATCGAGACTTTTTTATTGAAGTTAGCTATCCGTTAGAGTGGATGTATCCGCACTTAACTCCTTTTGGGATAATCCTCAAGCTTAACAGAGAAGAGGTTCCTGAAATAACTGATGAGATGATGCGTAAGGATCGACTATTTTGGGCTCAGTATCAGTCGCGTTTAACAGGGGATTGGGTTACTGATGAGACGAGTATAGCAGAGATCGGGCAGTGGTCGGTTAAAACTTATAAGCGTTGGGATTTGGACGGATATAATGGATCTCCTGCTTTTGTACGTGATGAGGCTGCGCAAAAGTCGTTTAGTAAATTAAGGACTTCTATAGCCGATATGTATCGTTGGCGTATCAGTAATTACAAGCTTGCGATTACCAAGGAAAAGGATCCCGTTAAGAAAAATGACTTAATGTTGAAGGAGAAGCGAATGACTAAGGAATATATATTTGCTCTCAAGCAGGCATGGGCTTTTTGTCCGTATAGCCCCGAGGTGGTTTCACACCTTGCACAGTTAATATTACAGTTGGGTTATGAAAAATTTGAGAAGGGAGATAAGGTGGCGGCAACGTTGCGGCGAGATGAACTATTTCACTTAATATATACCTATGAACAGTTTGACCCTGGTAGTCCAATATTAAATAGGCTGCTTGGTGGTTTGTTACAGTATATGAGTGCCACAAAGTTGTTTGATGTTAATGATTCGTTTTTAAAACAAATCTTATCAGATAGCCCTGCCTTACTCAATTTGCTTGAAGTAATGAGTCGGAATTTACAGGAGGTCATGAATAAGGGCCAATCTGCTTCATTAACACCATCTGCTACACTCCAGCGCAACAGCCTTAACTTGAGTGATCAGGAAATCCAAAAAATTCAACAGCAACTAATTGTTTTAAAACAGCGGCATCAAGTTGATCCTAATGACCCCAAGGTGACACTTGAATTAGCGTCAATTTATATCCGTCTAAAGCAAAATGTGCAGGCAATGAAGTTAGTAGATTCACTCGTACAGCAGCCTAATCTTGAGATCGGTATACGATTCACAGTTGCCTCTATATATAATGCACTTGGCCAATCAGTTAAAGCCAATGAGCAGAATGGTATTGCAGTTGCTGCGCTTCGCGAACTTGAGGCGGACGTCGAGAAGGAGCCAAGTAAATTTGATCTAGCACTTCGACTTGCCACTGTTCAGGTTCAACTTGGTCAGAATCAAAAAGGAGTTAATGTGCTCCTTAACTTAATAGAGCGCTTTGAGGTTAACATAACTAACCTTTTGATGACGGCGGAGTTTTTTAATCAGCTTGGGGATTCAAAAAGTCTTGAGATAGCACTTGCTAAGCTTACCCAAATGATGCCGGAGAGTCCAGAAAGTTGGTATGATCTAGCTGGAGTACAGGCTTCTAATGGATCTAGTATTAAAGAGGCGTGGATGACTTTGGCGAAGGCGCTGACGTTGGATAAACGCCGTCGTTCCAATGATGCTGCTGCTGATAATTTATACGAGCGGGTAAAGGGTGATCCGCGATTTGCAGATATCCGGCTGCTGCCGGAGTTTAAGTCATGGCAGCCTTGATAATTAGATTCTTTTGGCTTTGAAGAAATTTGGAACTGCTTCCATTGATAATTCCTCAGCGCGTCTGTGTATTTCCTTTGGAGAATCAATATCAATAGCAAGATTTGCCAGTTCTTTAGCTTTCGACATATTAATACTGCGAATCAACATTTTTACTCTGGGAACCATTGATGGGGTCACGCTCAATTCTCCTACTCCTAGTCCAATTAGAAGCGGTACCATTGACAAGTCGCTTGCCATCTCCCCGCAAACACCAGTCCAGATTCCATTCGTTTTACCGGCATCTACTGTGGTTTTAATGAGTCGCAAAATACCTGGGTGGGTTGGTTCATAAAGATGGGAAATTTTTTCATTTAGTCTGTCGACTGCTAGCGAATATTGAATCAGGTCATTAGTGCCAATACTAAAAAATTGCACTCGCTTCGCAAGTTTATCGGAAATCATTGCAGCAGATGGAGTTTCTATCATGACTCCAATCTCAATAGCTTCCGAAAATTTCTGTCCTTTATCCTTCAGTTCTTTCTGACATTCTTCTAGAAGTTTATTAGCTTCATCTAATTCGTCTATTCCTGACACCATGGGATACATGATTTTAAGATCTCCAAATGCACTGGCTCTTAGAATAGCTCTTAGTTGAGTGCGGAAAAGTTCCTTTTCTTGGAGACACAGTCGGATAGCTCGCCATCCAAGGAACGGATTCATTTCTGCCGCTACGTTAACATGAGATAGGAGTTTGTCCCCACCAAGGTCGAGCGTGCGAATAATCACCGGTTCTGGAGTGAGGGATTCAGATACTTTTTTATAAGCCTGAAACTGTTCCTCTTCATCTGGCAAATCTTTGCGGTTAATGAACAGAAATTCTGTCCGAAAAAGTCCAACACCACTTGCTCCGCTTTTTAAGACTGCTTGAACATCCGTGGCCCTTTCGATGTTAGCTGAGAGAACTATTGAATGGCCGTCCAGAGTTTTTGCTTCCTCTGTGCGAATTTTATCCAGACTTGTTTCGATTGAGTTTTGACGTTTTACCAGTTGTCCGTACTCGAAGAGCATCTGGTCAGAAGGAGAAATAACTACAAAGCCATTGAAACCGTCGAGCAGAATGGATTGTCCTGATTTTAATTCATCGATGTTTTTTCCGAGTCCAAGTACAGCTGGGATTTTAAGTGAGCGCGCTAAGATTGCCGTATGTGATGTTTTGCTGCCAGCTGCTGTAATGAACCCAAGTACTTTTTCAGGGTCTAGCATTGCCGTATCAGAAGGTGCTAGGTCATTTGCCACTACAATACATGGTTCAGTGAGATCGCTGAGCCCGACTTGTTTGGACTGTCCTGTCAAATTCTCTAGGACTCTTTGAATAACATCTCGAATATCAGCAGCACGCTCGCTTAAATACGAATCTTCAACTGCGCTCAAAGCTTCAGCATATTTTTCTGAGGCTGTATACAAAGCATATTCGGATGAGGCTTTTTCCTTTCGAATTTTTCGTTTTACTTCTTCTAAAACCACAGGATCTTCTAATACTAGAAGATGTGCATCGAAAATTAGAGATTGTTTCGCTCCAATCTCATCATGAAGTCGTTTTTGTACTTCAAGTATTTGTTGACGTGTGTCGTCTAATGCAGCTTGAAATCGGGCTTCTTCAGCTGCTTGGTTGAGCGTTTGAAAATTAGTCTTAGCTGGAATAATTCGATGACGGTTTAAAACCACGACATGTCCTATCGATACTCCTTCCGAAACGGGAATACCGCGTAATTTAAGCTCTAATTTGCTGTGTGCTAATGACACCGAGGGGAGACTAAACGAGGTCTGTACTTCGGGAAAGTATTAAGAAAATGAACTATAACTATTATTTCTTTGGTTTTCTGAGGCTTGTTCCAGTTAAGATTTCAGTGAAAAGTGCCCTGAGAGTATTAATCTTGGACTATGACTGATTCTGCTAATCTTCAATTTAAGTCTTTTCGCAATGGTGCGTTGAGTCTAGTCAAGCGTCTTGCTGATGCTGGATTTGAAGCATTTTTGGTTGGAGGTTCAGTGAGGGATGAGCAGCTTGGCCTGATACCAAAGGATTATGATATTGCGACTAATGCCAAACCGGAGGATATCGAGCAATTATTTAGTAAAACCATTCCAGTTGGAAAACAGTTTGGGGTTATGATTGTATTAGATTTGGGTCATGAATATCAGATAGCTACCTTTAGGGCTGAGGCTGATTATTCTGATGGGCGTCATCCTAATACGGTGCGTTTTTCAGATGCACGTGAAGATGCGTTACGGCGTGATTTTACAATTAATGGATTATTTTACGATCCTATAGCTGAGACATTGCATGATTGGGTGGGGGGTAAGAACGACCTTGAATTGAAATGCATTCGGACAATTGGAAATCCAGTTGATCGGTTTTGTGAGGATCGATTAAGAATGTTGCGTGCGGTGCGTTTTGCTGCGCAACTTGGATTTGAGATTGAGTCTGAAACATTAATTGCTATTCGCGAAAATTGTGAGCTCATCTTGGATGTTAGTGGAGAACGTATTCGTGATGAACTGTTGAAAATTTTCAAGCCTCCCTATGCCGATCGAGGATTAGATTTGTTGCACGAAAGCGGATTACTCGCTGAAGTGCTTCCCGAGCTAAAAGAGTTGATCGGTTGTAAAGAGTCGTATGGGTATCATCCTGAAGGAGATGTTTTTTCGCATGTTAGGCTTATGCTTAGTAAATTAACTATTACAGCTAGTATAGAATTGATTTGGTCTGTGCTAATGCATGACATAGGAAAGCCAGCAACATTTAGTCGAGATGGAAATGGGCAAATCGGTTTTTTTGGTCACGAGAAAAAAGGTGAGGATATTACTCGCCGAGTTATGAGTAGATTACGTTTTCCTAAGAATACTATCGATGTAGTAGCCACTTGTGTGCGGTGTCATATACAGTTAAAGGATGCGCAAAATATGCGAATAGCTACGCTTCGCAAGCTGTTTCTACGGCACCATTTTATGACCGAGTTAGAATTGTATCGGATTGATTGTCTCTGTTCTTCTGGGCGATTGGATAATTTTATTTATATCCAAGACCAGCTAGAAGCTTTTGATAGAAAGCCGGAAATGAAGGAATCGTATATAAATGGAGATGACTTGATCTCGCTTGGAAAACTACCTGGCCCCGATTTTGGGCGTTTATTAAAACAAGCAAGAGATCATCAACTTGAAGGAGAGATTACTAGTCGAAAACAGGCTCTTGATTGGCTTAAAGTTCAAGTGGAAAAGATCGGCACAAAATAGCTATTTCTGATTCTGAAAATTTATATCACCGCTTGATTGGGGTTTTCCATATCGGCACGCGATTTTTCATTTCGTTTATCAAGTATTGGCAAGCTGCGAATGCTTCCTTACGATGGCTGGCAATAATTTCCACCCAAAGTGACACTTCGTTAACTTTGATAGTTCCGATTCGATGAACCAAACGAATGGATTCTATAGGCCAATGTTTACTAATCTCCGAGAAGATTAGTTTGAATTGGTGTTCGACCATTTTGTCAAATGATTCATAGTTTATTGCCGAGATCTGGGATTCGCCTTCTTGACCGCGAACAATACCAGAAAATGTAACTACTGCCCCTGTTTTTTCACTTATCGCTTGATGTTCACTTAAGGCGATTTCGTTTATTCGTTGAGGCGATATGGTTAATTCAGTTTTCACTAACCGCCTTGTACTGGTGGGAAAAACGATACTTCATTACTGTCGGATAAAACGAAATTACTATTTTGATAATCGACATCGACAACCTTGAGTGTGCTATTCTTGGCTGCTGTCAATTTCGGAAACTGTTCGCAAACTTGCTCGTGTAATTGGCCTAGAGTTATCCCTTGATCGACTTCAATGCAGGTTTGTTTGCAGCCGGTCAAATCGACAAAATAAGACCAGAATCGAACTGTGATTTTCATGGGGTAAATAGTGTGTTCAGCAGGTTTGTATGTGAACTGAGATCGCTTTTCTGCATTATTAACTAATTATTTAAAGCGCCGATGAATGGCAGGTTTCGATATTCTTCGGCATAGTCTAGGCCGTAGCCAACTACGAATTCATTAGGGATTTCAAAGCCAATATAATCAGCTGGAATATTGTATTCTCGGCGAGTTTTTTTTGAGAGTAAAACACAGGTGCTTATTTTTCGCGGATGCATAGCCTTAATTTTATCAATTACCGATTTTAGTGTTTTGCCCGTATCGAGAATGTCGTCAACAATTAGTACGTCTTGGTCTCTAACGTCAATTTTAAGTTCCTTGGTGAATACAAGTTTTGACGACTCGGTGCCATTTCGATAACTAGATACACCGATGAAGTCCAGTCGCAATGGAAGATCAATCTTCCTGATGAGATCTGCTAGAAAAATAATTGTTCCAGTGAGAAGTCCAACAACAATTAGATCACTGTTTTTGAAGTTAGACTGGATCTGGTTAGCTAGCTCGGCAACACGGTCCTGAAGTTTTTCTTCAGAGACTAGTATTTTAGATACGGTATCACTCGGGCTTCTCATTTTAGTTGTCTAAATATGGCGTGAGTCGTCCTCGTTTTTTTCTGTATAGCCGCTTTCCTGCCGCTGGAAATTTACTTCATTTTTTTTCAAATAAGCTTCAAAGACATCGTCGGCACTCATGCCAAGAGTTTGGGCTAGGCTGATGAGAAAGTGGAAAAGGTCTACAACCTCTACTTTGGCATTTTGCTCGTCGAGTTTTTGGTATTTGGCCCACCATTTCCATGGCACACTATCGGTAAGTTCCGCTAACTCTTGTGTCATTGCTCGACAATAGTTGAGTACCCACTCGGTTTTCTGTTCATCGTTGAATTCATTTGTGCGTACGCCAATACGCTCATTGAGTGCTTTCTGCATTCTGAAAAGTTCTCGTAATTGATCCGGTTGATCCATGCCCCTAATGTCCGCACTTGGATGCCGAGTAATCAAGATCTTTTCTAATAAGCTTCATAATACATTGGCTGAGGTATTGAATTGTCTTGAAGAAAGAGACATTCAAATGGACGCTGTCTGCGATTAAAATATGAAATCTTTGCCCCATATTTGTAACTTTGATAGATTAATAAAGGTATGATCAAAAGGGTGGGAACATTTCGATTTTTTCTAAAGATTACAGCAATTTTATCTTTGTGGATGTTGCAGATTGCTCAAATGGGTGCGGTAACATTGAAGGAAGCTCGTCAATTTTATGCTATTGGCGAATATGCTAAGGCGGTCGATTCTTGTGAAAAAGCCATAGAAGATAAACAGGTTGATAGCGGTTGGAGGCTGTTACTACTACGTTCTTACCTAGTCACTGGCCAACTTCCTGAAGCCAAGAAATTGTCTGAGGTTTTGCTTCAGGATTATCGGTACCGCTATAATGCTGAGGCTCTCTGGTTGTTTCATCTTTCATTTGAAGCTAATGGGGAATCTGAGAAGTCAAAGCAGATGCTGCAAATTATAATGCAGTTTCTAGAAGGTCAGCGAGGGGTTAGTGATGAGAGTACAATTGTGTTTATCGGGCGGGCACTTTTGAAGTCTGCCGCTGCTGATCCTAAACAAATTAAAGAAAATTTATATGATCGTGTCCTGAAATCTGATCCCGAAAACCGTGAGGCACTGCTTGCGATTGGCGAATTGGCTCTAGCTAAGCGAGATTTCAAATTAGCAGGACAGACATTAACAAGAGCTATTGGGATCTATCCGGAAGATGCAGATTTGTTGTATGGATTGGCCAAGGCATATTCAGAGAGTGATCCGTCGCAAATGGAGGAACCTTTGCATACGGCTATGTTCTCTAATCCGGATCACATCCCTTCGTTATTATTGCAGGCTCATAATCAAGCAGATGCTGAGCAGTATGACACTGCCAATGGAATACTTGAGGCGATATTTAAAATAAATCCTCATCATCCTGAAAGCTGGGCTTTACAGGCTGCTATTAACACTGTTCAGAACAAATCGGATGAAGCTAAGATTGCACGCGAGAATGGATTAAAATTTTGGAAGACCAATCCGCTTGTTGACCATGAAATAGGTAAAAAGCTTTCTTCCAAATACCTTTTTAAGGAAGGAGCTTTTCATCAGCGTTTGGCCTTGGGTTTTGATAAGGATTACGTATTGGCAAAGACTCAGTTGGCGCAGGATCTTCTTAGGCTTGGACAGGATGATGAAGGTTGGAAATTGGCGGAGGAAGCTCATAAACAAGACGGATATGATGTGACTACATATAATCTATTAACTCTTTACGACTCATTGAAAGATTATGTGAGTATAAACCGAGACGGTTTTATCTTAAGGATGACGCGAGATGAGGCTGCTCTATATAGTGATGAGGCTTTAGAGTTATTGATTCAAGCTCGAGATTTATTTTCTAAAAAATATGATACGACTATCGAGGATCCAGTAATTGTAGAGATTTTTCCTGAAAAGAAAGATTTTGCCGTTCGAACTTTTGGTATTCCTGGCGGTGATGGTTATATGGGTGTCTGCTTTGGTAAAGTTATCACAGCAAACAGCCCTAAGTCTTTAATCGCTTTCCAGCAGAATTGGCAGTCTTTATTGTGGCATGAGTATTGTCACGTTATCACCCTTCAGAAAACCAAAAATCGTATGCCGCGTTGGTTTAGTGAAGGGATTTCAGTCTATGAGGAAAGGCTAAGGCACAGCTCTTGGGGGGAGCAAATGACGCCGGAGTATCAGGGTTTTATTCTTGGAGGCGAATTAACACCGATAGAGCGATTGAGCATGGCCTTTCTTGTTCCAAAGAGTGCGGCTCATATTCAGTTTGCCTATTATCAATCATCTCTAGTGGTGGAATATCTTGTAGAAAACTATGGGGAGGACTGTATTAGTAAGATTTTACAAGATCTTGGTAACGGTATATTTATCAATATCGCTATCGAGAATCATGCTTCTAAACTTGATCAGTTGCAGCCAGCATTTACAGAATATGTAACAGCAAAGGCCAAAGCTTTTGCTGCCGAGGCAGATCTGACAAAACCTAACCCACTTGAGGTTAATCCACTTGATAAAAACGCAATTGTTGATTGGTTGGAATCGAATCCCAATAATATTTGGGCACTAAACGCAACTTGTTCAAATCTAATTGAAGAGAAGAAGTATCTAGAGGCGATTCCATTATTGGAGAAATCGATTAAGTTGTATCCACGCCAGCGTGGTGGTAATTCGCCATATGGCATGTTGAGTATGGCTCATCGTGAGCTTGGTCAAGCAGATGATGAGCTTTCTGTGCTGGAGAAGTGGTCAGCCATTGAAGATTCGGCAACAAAATTATATGAGAGGTTGATGGAGATTTATTCTGATAGGAAGGATTGGTCTTCGGTTGAACGTTCTGCAAAGCGTTTCTTTTCTGCTAATCCTTTATCGCCGGTTTCCCACCGCTTTATGGCGTTGAAATCCCAAGAGACTGGCGATAAGACTGCTAGCATTCGGCCACTTAAGCGGCTTTTACTACTTACCCCAGCTGATCCAGTCGATTTGCATTTCCGTTTAGCTTCCGCGTTGGCTGAAAGTTCTCCGGATGAAGCTAAACGCCATGTTCTTCAGGCGCTTGAGGATGCCCCGCGTTTCCGAGCTGCTCAAAATTTACTCGTACGCTTGAATGAACCTAAAGTTAATCTAGATGAGAAGGTTCAAACTGAATGAACGCCAAGCGTCAGTTTACCCGTCAATTATCGCGAGCTATAATTTTAGGAGTGCTTATGGTAACGACAATCATTGGATGGAGTCAGCATCAATGGTCGAGGGGTGAAAGAGATCCGAGGGCTGGTGTTCCAAATTGGGATCGAGATGAAGAATTGCCAAACGATATGTTCACATTTGCTCGTATTCAGTATGATTCTTGGGGTGCTGGTTGGCGAGGGCGAGGCAAGTGGTCGGTGGATTACCCTGAGAGTGATTTGAATATGTCGTTTCGATTGCAGCAATTAACTTCACTAAAGGTAGATCCGGAGGGGACAGTGCTTAATCTTAATGAGGACAAATTGTTTGATTATCCTTTCATTTATATCATAGAGCCTGGACAACTATACTTTAGTGAACCTGAGGTAAAAGCCTTGCGAAAATATCTGTTGCAAGGAGGTTTTTTGATGGTGGATGACTTTTGGGGGGAAGCTGAATGGGAGAATTTTGAACGACAGTTTCGTCGAGTTTTTCCAACACGAAAAATTGTAGATTTGCCTATTGAACATGAGTTGTTTCAATGTGTGTTTCCTTTAAAGCAAAAACCGCAAGTGCCTAATCCGAGAACTGCAATGCAGGGAGCTTCACGCGGTATCACATGGGAGCGTTGGGATGCGCAGACACCTAATTATAGAGGTGTCTACGATAATCACGGTAGATTGATGGTTGTTATTTGCCATAATACTGATCTTGGAGATGGATGGGAAGAGGAGAGCCGAGCTGGCGAGTGGTACTTTAAAGAATTTTCTGAACCTAAAGCTTACCCTATGGGTATTAATATAATATTTTATTCAATGACACACTAACAATGGACACAGAAACAATAGATAATACAAACGAACAAGATCGTCAGGCTGTAGAACAAATAGCTGCCGGTCGTGAAAAAATTGAAAAAGAACTAGGCCGAGTAATCATTGGTCAGAAATCGGCAGTTGAGGAAATACTAATCACTTTGTTTGCTGGGGGGAACTGTTTGATCACCGGAGTTCCTGGTCTTGCTAAAACGCTTATGGTTCGTGCTATTTCCGGGATTTTTGATCTAGATTTTCATCGTATTCAGTTTACCCCTGACCTTATGCCGGCAGATATTACCGGAACAGAAATTCTTACGGATGGCGAACATGGTCGTGAGTTGCGTTTTGTTAAGGGACCTGTATTTACAAATGTACTTTTAGCAGATGAAATTAACCGTACTCCACCAAAAACTCAGGCTGCATTACTTGAGGCTATGCAAGAGAAACAGGTTTCAGTTGGGGGAGCCAGTCGTGAATTACCTAAGCCATTCTTCGTTTTGGCAACGCAGAATCCAATCGAGATGGAAGGCACTTATCCATTACCTGAAGCACAGTTAGACCGTTTTTTACTCAACGTATTCGTCGATTATCTTCCAGAAGAGGATGAGGTTAAGGTTGTGAGTGAGACAACTAGTCGTACTGACGGTCAGACCAGTCCTATTTTCGATGCTGAAGATGTACTCCGTATACAAAATGTTGTTCGGAAAGTGCCAGTAGCTGACTCTGTTGTAAGATATGCCGTGAAGCTTGTAGCTAGTTCTAGGCCTAATCAACCAGGAACACCTGATTTCGTCAACGAATGGATCAACTGGGGAGCGGGGCTTCGAGCTGGTCAGGCACTAACCCTTGGTGCCAAGGCTCGTGTGTTATTGCAGGGGCGTTCACATGTTACCCCTGATGATATTAAAGCTCTCGCAGTTCCAGTGTTACGTCATCGTATTTTGACTAATTTTAAGGCTGAAGCCGAGGGAGTGAATACTGATCAAGTAATCCGTAAACTTGTTGAAACTGTTGCAGTTCCGTGAGTCGAACAAATACAACACATCGTTTTTTAGATCCAAGGGCCTTGATGGAAATCAAGAGTCTTTCGCTTCGAGCGCGTGCTGTTGTTGAAGGATTTATGAGCGGGTTGCATCGTAGTCCTCGCACTGGGTTTTCTACTGAGTTTACCGAGTACCGTCAGTATTCCCAGGGTGATGATGTCCGTTTTTTGGATTGGAAAGTGATGGCTCGAACCGATCGTGAATTCATTAAAAAATTTGAGGACGAAACCAATTTACGTTGCACATTCATGGTTGATTTTTCTAAATCTATGGAGTTCGGGGGAGATGATTCCGATGTGAAAAAGAGTGATTACGGCCGAACACTTGCTGCATCTTTAGCGTGGTTCTTATTACAGCAAAGAGATGCTGTTGGATTGGCAACGTTTGATCATGATGTTCGAGAATTTATTCCTCCTCGTTACCGGCAGGATCAGCTAAAAACTATTTTAGGTCGGCTGGAAACCCAGCCAGCTGGTCAAGTGACTGACTTGTGCCAAGCATTGAATAAGTTAGCTTCTCTTGTTGGTAAGCGCGGAATGATCGTTTTAGTGTCCGATTTTTTAACTCCGATTGCAGATTTAGAGAGAAGCTTAAATTTGTTTTCTGCAGCTGGTCACGACGTCCGTGTCGTCCAGGTGTTGCATCCACGTGAGCTTGATTTTGACTTTGAGGATGCTGCAATTTTTGAGGATATGGAAAGTGGTCGTAGTCTGGTTCTTGACCCAGGGTTGGCTCGTGAATCTTATATAGAGAAAATCAAAGCTCACAATGCTGCTCTTGATGGTATTTTTAGTGCTCAGGGTATTACTTCATTCCGCGTGAATACAACGGAGCCTATGGAGCTTGTGTTATTACGCTTTCTGCAACAGCAGCCGGCAAAAGCCGTAGTTCGGCAACGTAGATCAACTGGAAGGACTGCTGCGTGAGTTTTCTAACCCCTCTATATTTAATTGGAGCACTGGGATTGGCTATTCCAATTGTTTTGCACTTATTGCATGACCGGCCGAAAAACAAACAAGCGTTTGGTAGCTTGATGTTTCTCGATAAGACCAAGCCTCCTGTCGACCGTAAGCGGCGGCCAACCCATCTGCTTCTATTATTGTTACGATGTCTTGCTCTATTGTTGCTGGTTTTCGTTTTTGCGAGGCCTTTTGTAACGGTTGATGATCCTGCGGCAGCTGGTAAACGCGATCGTCAGTGGTTAACAGTTCTTCTTGATCAAAGTGCAAGTATGCAACGTGGTGATCTTTGGATCCAAGCTAAGGGGAAAGTGTTGACTGCTCTGGAGAAATTGGAGCCTGATGACCACTTCACATTGTATGCTTTTGACAATAAGTCGGACCTTTTGTTGGATGTTGTCTCATGGCAAGGAAGTGTGTCAGAGGGGGAAGTCACGCGACTACTTGAACGGCTAGATAAACCGAGCTTTGGAGGTAGTAACCTAGGCCAAGCTCTTGTGTTTGCCGGAGAGGCGATTCAGGAATATGAAACTAAGCCTGACGAACAGCCTTTGGTTAAACGGGATATACTTGTAATCAGTGATTTGCAAAAAGGTTCTCGGCTGGGAGATGTACAAGGTTACGAATGGCCGACTGGAATAAAGGTATCCCTTGATCAGATTGGTGAGGACGATCAGGGTAACTGCGGTATTGAGCAGGTAGCAGCACGTACCCTTTGGGCGGCGACTGAGTCGGTTCCATCGTTCAGAGTCAGTAACTCTTCCAATGCATCAACCGACGAGTTCGAGTTTGTTGCCCAGAGTTCGACTGACGCCGATTCGCTAAGTCAAAAGGTTCACGTGCCTCCAGGCCGTAGCAGGGTGATTGAGTTGCCGGCTGAATGGTTGGGGCAATCGATTAATCAGCTATCCGTACGTGGCGATGTTGCAAATTTCGATAATACTTTTTATTTCGCTCAAGAGAAGCAGCAGAGTGTTCGTATTGTTTATATTGGTGAAGACAGTCCGGATGATGCAGAGGGATCTTTATTTTATTTGAGGAGTGCATTCCAGAAAACGAGTGCATTAAATTTTGATGTGCAATTTATTAGTGGGCAATCGACGATACCGTTGCCAAAGGCAGATCTTTATGTGGTGGGAGATGTTGTGAATGGAAAATTATCTACCTCACTCAACAAGGCGGTTCGAGCCGGGGGTACTGCGCTTGTGATTGTTCATTCAGGAAAACAGACCGGGAATATGCAGCAGTGGCTTGAGGCTCCGAATTTGGGTATCGATGATATTAAATCAAAGGATTATGGACTATTGCAATCGCTAAATCTGGATCACCCGATTTTGTCGGTCTTCCGTGATTCTCGTTATAGTGATTTTACGAATTTGCATTTCTGGAATTATCGTGAACTTCAAAATCTTCCAGATGCAGGTGTTCAGATTTTAGCGGAATTTGATACTGGGCCGGCTGCTTGGTTGCTTGGTTCACGGGGTAAAGGTCGTTTTATAGTAATGACCTCGGGTTGGAAGCCTTCTGATAGTCAGCTTGCTCTATCGACTAAGTTTATCCCGTTGCTTTATTCTGTCCTGCAACCTGTTCTTGAGTCTAAAACCCAGTCTCGTCAGTTTTTCGTTGGTGATCAGATTAAGTTATCTAAATTTAATAATGGGAATGTGGCTGGTAGCGTTTCAATTATCCCTCCTGGGAATAATGATGTTGCCTCTATCAAATCAGGGGATGTGTTTTTGCCGGACAAGCCAGGGCTATATACTGTCAAGGGAAGTGATTGGTCAGAAATATTTGCAGTAAACATCATTCCATCTGAAAGCCGAACCGAGCCTATTCCAATGGACCAATTTCAAAGGCTAGGGTTACCTATGAACGATCTGGAAATCACTCCGGAACTTTTAGCGTCTGATGCGGCAGAAAAGACCGAGGCACACCGGCACGAATACTGGCAATGGGCCTTGGCGACTATGCTTTTATTTGTCATCATAGAGACTGTTCTGGCAGCAAAAGGCAGCCGTTCAGTCGAACCTATCACGGGATCATGAACGAACCAAAAACACTGGAGGAAAACTTAAATTTCTATCGGCAGCAGCATCGCCGGAGAAAACTATACTCTGGCTTGGCCATCTGTTGGTCGATTTGTGCCATTGTAGCCATCGTATTGATTCTTTCCGGAGCTCCCGCTCTGGCTTGGCCAGTGCTTGGAGTAACGGCTGCGGTTTTAGCTGTATGTGTTTTGGTAAAGGTATGGATGGTGGATGGGCTGACATTAGGTGAGATTGTAATGCTGATAGAACAGCATTATCCAGGACTTAACAAGTTACTAGAAACAGCTTCAGAACAACTAGAGAAGAATCTTCCTGAAAGGCTAGACTATATGCAGCAAAAGGTTCTTGCAGAGGCGCTTCAAGCAAGTCGAGATCAGGGTTGGGAGATGGAGTCCAATGGTAGGCTAGCATTGACACACGTTTTTCATGGCGCCTCGTTATCTGTGTTTTTATTCGCCTTTTGGCAGCTGGCTGAGAAAAATGAATCTTCAGAGTTCGGAAATGCTCGATTAGCTTTCGGTAGTGTTGAAGTGGTGCCAGGAGATACTAATATTGTACGGGGAACTAGCTTGATAATTTCAGCAGAATTTTCCGATTTTAAATCCGATGTCAAATTGGTTGTTCAAGAACCGGGTAGACCCAAACGTTGGATGACCATGAGTCAGAGTCTTGACGATCCGACTTATAGCTATCGCCTCACCAATATACAGTCCAATGCTTTGTATAATGTGATATATGATGGCATTGAAAGTGATCTATATCGAATGATGGTGTTTGAATATCCCAATCTTAAGAATTCACAGGCTAAATTGGATTACCCAGATTTCACTGGCAGAGAAGATAAGACAATTAAGAATACCCGACGCCTTACTGCAGTTGAAGGGACCGGGCTAACCTTTGATTTTCAGTTCAATAAACCTTTAAAATCGGCTTTACTAAAAGCTCGAGATGATGACAGAGATGACATTGTGCTTAAGGTTGTTGAGGAAAATGAAATGCAATATCAATTATTATGGAGTTTTAATGAGCCTGGAGAATTTCGTTATGAATTACATTTGGAAGATCAAGATGGTCGTATGAATCAGTTTCCGTCCCAATACGTTTTCAATGTAATGGAGAATCTTCCGCCATCACTCAAATTTAAAACGCCGGCTGGGGATACGGAAGTGACAGCTATAGAGGAAATGCGTTTGCAAGGTGAAGCTCGTGACGATTATGGGCTTGAAGCTGTAGGTGTTGGTTATCAATTGGCGGGAGAAACCCCGAAACACATTTCGCTTGAATCTGATGGTTTGACCACTAATAAATTAGATCTAGCCCATATTATCCGGATGGAAGAACTTGATGTTGAGGAAGGGCAGGTTGTTAGTTACTTTCTATGGGCGGATGACCGAGATAAGGAAGGGGAATTGCGTCGAAATTTTAGTGACTTGTTTTTTGCCACAGTTCGTCCGTTTGATGAAATTTTTCGTCAAAATCGATCAGCAACAGAGGGGATGCGACAGCAGCAGGAACAACAGCAGGGAGAAGGTGGTGAGGGAGGGGAGCAGCAGCAATCCATAAGCAGATTACTCGACAGCCAAAAGGAAGTAATTAGTGCGACTTGGAATCTCAAGCGGCGCAAGCCTGATGATGAAAAAATTTCAGAAGATATTCAGGTGGTACTCGACTCTCAAGGTGAGTTGCTTAGCCTACTTGAACAGGCTTCATCAATGTTGCAGGATTCGGAGTCGGGTGGACAAGCCTATCAGGCTAATGAGGCTATGCAGGGTGCATCTGAAAGCCTGGCTGAGGCTAAAGATGCTGAAGGAGATGAGATAGCAAAGGCCCTTTCTGATGCAATCTTGAATGAGCAGACCGCGCTTCAACATCTGCAAAAACTTCGTGAAAATGAATTCCAAGTTTCTCGTCAACAGGCTCGTCAACAGAGACAGCAACAGCAGGGCAGAGGCAACAGTAATCGGGCTCAACGTCAGTTGGATGAGCTCAATATGCAGGATTCAAGGAACAATTATGAGCTCGAAAGTAAGGCTGAACGTCAGCAGCAACAGGCCCTGCAACAAGGGGAGCGAGCTGAGCAGTTGCAAACGCTCAATCGGCTTAAGGACCTTGCCCGGCGTCAATCTGACCTGAACGAACGACTGCAGGAACTACAAATTGCGCTTCTTGATGCCGAGGAGGAATCGGAACGCGAGCGTATCGAGCGTGAGCTAAAGCGGTTACAAGAGGAACAGCGCAATCTCATCGATGATCTTGACGAGGTGCAGCAGAGGATGGAGCAAAATCAAAATGATGAACTAGCTGATTCGCAGCAGCAGCTGGAACAGGCACGTGAGCAAATGGATGAAACAGCTCGTAACCTTGAGCAGCAGAACTTGTCGCAGGCGGCCAATGCTGGTTCTCGTGCGAGTCGCAACCTTGAAGAGGTTGAGGAAGACTATAAGGAGCAAACTGCAAACGAATTTGCCGAGGCAATGCGCGAAATGCGACGTGATGCTCGCGATCTTGATTCCAATCAGAATGAATTGAATCGAGCTATAGAACAGGATCGTCAGAATTCTTTCCGTTCGTTAAGTGATGAGGGTAATTTAAAGGATGCATTAGATATGGCAGAGCAGCAAAAGGATCAGTTGGATGATTTGTTGCAACAGATGGAACAAGTTTCTCGTGAAGCTGAGAATTCTGAAAAGCTCCTTTCTCAGGAACTGTATGACGGCATTCGGCGTGCACAACAGGATAATATGGAGCAATCACTTGATCAGCTTTCGTTGCTTATGCGTAATAATCTTCCTGATGAAACTTCTGACATTCAACGCGGATTAACTGAGAATATTTCGGAATTGCGAGATACGGTGGAACAGGCAGCTGAAAAAATAATTGGTAATGATGAGGATGCTATGCGCTTCGCCGCAGATCAGCTTGATGATTTGCGTGAGCAGGTTGAGCGTGAAATGGAGAGTGCTTTAAATATGCAACGTGAAGGTCAAGGACGATCAAGTGAGCAACAGGAAGAGGCTGAAGGTCGAGGTCAACAGCCTGGAGAAGGCGAATCCGGCGGACAGGAAGGGGAGAGACAGGGTCAAGGACGATCAAGTGAGCAGCAAAATCCTGAAACAGCTCAAGGAAGAGATGGTCAGCGACAAAACCCCAATGGCAGGAATCAGAACCGTCGAGGAGGCAACCGTGACAATGCCGGAGGCAGTGGTGGTTCTGATCTTTTTCGGAATTTAGATAATTTTGATCTAGACGGTCCATTGACAGGTCTGGATTTTCGGGAATGGGAGGATCGACTTAGAGAAGTTGAAGAAGTTATCGAGATCCCTGAACTTCGTAACGAACTATCAGAGGTGCGCCAGAGTGCTCGGGACATCCGTCGTGAAAATAAGGAGAATGGGAAGCCTCCCAAATGGGATCTTGTGGACATGCAAATTCTTCGGCCGTTGACCGAAATTAATAAACGACTCGAGGAAGAGTTGACACTGCGTCAGCCGAAGCGAGAGATGGTTCCGGTTGATCATGATCCGGTTCCAGAGGAATATTCTGAACTGGTTCGTCGATATTATGAACGTCTTGGTGGCCGTAATAAAAAGAGTGGAAAAGAAGAAACTAACTAAATGCATTCCTTTTGATTGCTAATGATAATGTTCGGGATTGAGTCCATTGTTTTCTTGAGCCGCGACTGGTTTCCGCTGGCATCAGTGGCTGCAGTCCTAGTGATTCTTGTTTCATGCTGGGGTTATAGCCGTTCTAGGCTGCCGATGCATCTTAAGTTTACCGGAATTACGCTAAAGATGTTAGGTGTTCTTTTACTATGTTTTTGTCTTCTTGAACCTCAATGGGTGCAAAAAAAAGCCAAGCCGGGAGCCAATTTTGTCGCTGTTTTGGCTGATAATAGTCAAGGGATGGAAATACGAGATGCTGGGAGCACTACTTCCAGATCAGAGCAGTTAGCTACGGTTTTGAAACAGCAGCCAGGAGATTGGCAGGAAGCGCTTGATGAGAACTTTCAGGTACGCCGTTACTCATTTGANAGTCGATTGCGTGCGACTGGTGACTTTGATTCTCTNGANTTCAAAGGGCGTGCTTCTGCANTGATAGGATCNNCTCGCAATCTTGGTCAGAGGTTCAGCGGTNGACCTCTCGCTGGAATTCTTTTATTCAGTGATGGGAATGCTACNGACATTGAAAGTTTAAATGATGGCCTCGGGCAATTGCCACCTGTTTACCCGGTAGTGATGGGAAAACAATCATCAATTAAGGATATTGCCATAATCGATACTCAAGTAACATCTTCTCCATTCGAAGATGCTCCGGTGGCGATTCATTGTCAATTGGTGGCGAATGGTTTTTCTGCAGAGAGAATTGTTGCTAGGTTGCTGGATTCCGATGGTAATGAGTTGGACAGGCAATATCCTTCTTCTGGCAAATCGATGAAGGTCAAGTTTGATATTAAACCGGAGGCTTTGGGTGTTTCGTTTTACACGGTTGAACTTGTGCAATCTGAAACAGCGAATAGTCAAGCAGGCGACGAGGAGGCAACTTTAGCCAACAATAAGCGAATTGTTGCGGTTGAGCGTCGTAAGAAACCGTTTCGAGTACTTTATGTAGCTGGTCGTCCCAATTGGGAATATAAGTTTTTGAAGCGAGCACTCGATGATGATCCGCAGGTGGATATGGTAGGATTGATTCGAATCGCCAAGAGGGAGCCAAAATTTGTCTTCAAGGGGCGAGAGGGCGAAACTAGTAATCCACTTTTTAAAGGATTCCGCGGAGATGAAGAGGAGGAAGGTAGATACGATAAACCAATATTAAAAAGACTTAACGTAAAGAATGAGGATGAATTGAAGGATGGTGAGTTTCCGAAAAATGCTGGTGATTTATTCAATTATCATGCGATTATTCTAGATGATTTAGAGTCAGCATTTTTTATGCCTCATCAACGTGAACTAATTCGTCGTGCGGTTTCCGAGCGTGGAGCTGGTTTTATGATGTTGGGGGGGCAAGAATCCTTTTCCCAAGGCAAATACGAAAATACTCCAATTGCGGAATTGCTTCCTGTGTACTTGCAGCGAAATGGAGCTGTTTTGCCAGTGGATAATTTAGAATTTGGCCTAGAGCGTGATGGTTGGTTGAGTCAGTGGATTCGCCTTCGGAAAACTGAGGCTGATGAAAAAGATAGGTTAGAAAATATGCCTAAATTTCGAGTTCTTAATCAGGTTGATAGAATTAAGCCAGGTGCCAGTGTTATGGCTTCGGTGATAGGTGATGGCGGTAAACGTACTCCGGCTTTGGTAGTTCAGCGATATGGGTATGGAAAATCTGCTGCATTGTTGGTGGGTGATATGTGGCGCTGGCAGATGGCAGGCAAAGGAAAACGCGATGATTTGCCACGAGCTTGGAGGCAGATTATTCGATGGTTGGTATCGGATGTGCCTCGCAGGATTGAACTCACTACGACTGTAGATTCGGGGGCTGCGGGGCTTGGGCGTAAGTTAATTGTACGTGCTCGGAATAAGGAATTCAAACCGCTTGGTTTTGCTAATGTTGAGTTAAGTGTTATGCCTTGGGGTGAAGAGTCGAAAGCAGTTGATCTTAGTGTAGAAGCGGCAGCTACTGAGACTGGGGTATTTGAATCAATCTATATTCCACGTGATGAAGGAGGATATGTTGCAAAGGCAATAGTCCGAGATGAGAATGGAAAACTCATAGGTGATGTTGAATCTGGTTGGGCTAGTAATCCGGCAGCAGACGAATATCGCTCCCTGCAACCTAATATTGCTCTAATGAAGGATTTGGCAAATAGAACCGGAGGTCGTGTTATCGATATCAGTGAGCTTAAGGATTGGGCTCAGGATCTGCCTTCTAAAAAATCGCCTGTAATGGATTCGTTTCAAACTTCATTGTGGCATCTACCATGGATATTTGTAGGAGCGTTGTTGTTGTTGGTTGCGGAATGGTGGATGCGAAGGAGGCATTGGTTGCCATGAGGAGTTTTCTGTTATGCTTCTTAACTATAGTTTTGTCCGAATCATGTTTAATAGCACTTGATTTTAATTCTACCAAAAACCGTCGAGTAATGGTTGTTGCGGGTGCTGGAGGAGAGGAGGAGTACACTAGTCTTTTTTCCGAATGGGCAGGTGCTTTAACTAATGCATTTCAAGTCAATGCAGCTGAATTGGTGAAAATCAATAATAATCCAGAGAATACTGATGCGCGAAAAATTATTGAATCCAAATTGAAACAATGGGTAGCAGCCAAGGATGGTGAGATTTGGATTTTGCTTGTGGGGCACGGAACTTTCGATGGCAAGCAAGCCAAGTTTAATTTGGTTGGTAACGATGTTTCAGATTTAGATTTTCAGAGCTGGTTAAAAACTCATCAGGGACCTTTAGTATTCATAAATACAAGCTCTTCTAGTGCTCCTTTTATTAGGACTTTATCCAGGGCAAATCGAGTTATTGCAACAGCAACAAAAAGTGGATATGAACAAAATTTTTGTCGTTTTGGCGGTTATATTTCGGCGGCTCTTGAACAAAAAAAAGCTGATCTCGATAAAGATGGTGCTGTATCGGTCCTTGAAGCATTTCTAATCGCGTCTCGAAAAGTTGAGGAATATTATCGTGAGAATGACAGACTAGTATCTGAAAGTGCATTACTCGATGACAACGGTGACGGACGTGGTACTCCAGCAAATTGGTTTAGTGGTGTTCGGATTAATAAAGAGTCTCAGGAAAAAAGAGGTGCAGATGGTAAAATTTCTCGTCTTGTCTTTCCTGTTGTTCCCCTCAAGGAAAAGGGTATATCTGAATCTTTTAGGAAAAAAAGAACGCAGATAGAGAACAAAATAGAAACATTAAGATCACTGAAGAAAACCTTGGATGTCGATATTTATTATCGCGATCTTGAGAAGCTATTTTTAGAATTGTCTAAATTGAATAACGAAAATGAAGATTCAAAAAATCCCAAATGAAAGAAATATCTCTTTCATTTGGGATAGTTTTTAACAAATTTTAGTATCGGTAATGTTCGGGTTTGTAAGGCCCATCGATAGGCACTCCAATATAATCGGCTTGTTCCTGAGAAAGTTTGGTAAGTTTAGCGCCTAGTTTATCTAGGTGAAGAAGAGCTACCTCTTCGTCGAGCTTCTTATCAAGTCGGTATACACTAATTTTGCGATCTGGATTTTTCTGTATGTCAATTTGAGCGATGGTCTGATTGGTGAAACTATTAGACATAACAAAACTCGGATGGCCTGTTGCACAACCTAAGTTTATCAAACGTCCTTCGGCTAGGAGATAAATAGAATTGCCATTAGGAAAAGTGAAGCGACTTACTGGTCCACCTGGAATTGAATCGTCTTTAATTACCTCACGGGTCACGCCTTCCATGGATTCAAGTTCTGCTACTTGGATTTCATTATCAAAATGGCCGATGTTGCAAACAATGGCCTGATCTTTCATTTGGCTCATATGTTCTGCTGTTATGATATCTTTATTACCTGTAGTAGTAACAAAAATATCCGCTTCAGATAGGGCATCTTCGATTGTCGTTACTTCATAACCTGCCATGCATGCTTGTAGTGCGCAAATTGGATCTATTTCAGAAACCATAACTCGTGCTTTTTCCATAGCTAATGACTCAGCTGAACCTTTACCAACATCTCCAAAACCACAGACCATGGCTACTTTGCCTGATACTAAAACATCGAGTGCTCGTTTGATACCATCAACTAGTGAGTGGCGGCATCCGAATACGTTGTCAAATTTAGATTTGGTAACGGAGTCATTAACATTTATTGCTTGGAATAATAGTTCGCCACGTTCTTCCATTTGAAGAAGTCGGTGGACACCGGTAGTTGTTTCTTCAGACACTCCAACAACTGCTTCAGCAATCTTTGTCCAGTGCCCATCACGCTCTGAGTGAATTTTTTTAAGTAAATTTTTTATTACCTGCTCTTCTTCACTTTCTGATGTGCTATTAACCCAATCGCTTCCCTTTTCTAATTCAACTCCCTTATGAATAAGTAAGGTGGCATCACCTCCATCGTCTACGATTTGATCAGGACCGGAGCCATCAGGCCATGTAAGTGCCTTGAAAGTACAATCCCAATATTCTTCGAGTGTTTCACCTTTCCACGCAAATACAGGTACCCCAGTCGCCGCAATCGCAGCAGCCGCATGGTCTTGTGTTGAAAAAATGTTACACGAGCACCAGCGAACATCTGCTCCCAAAGCAGTGAGAGTTTCAATAAGCACCGCGGTTTGAACTGTCATATGGAGTGACCCCATAATCTTTTTACCAGCAAGCGGTTTTTCAGAGCCATATTTTTCTCGTGTTGCCATCAGGCCGGGCATTTCTTTTTCGGCTATTTGAATCTCTCTCCTCCCAAAATCGGCTTGGGTGATGTCAGAGACTTGATAGTCTTTAATATCCTTAGTAGTTAATGTTTCAACCATTTTAAAAAAATATTTACTTTAAATTTCGTAAGTCAAATTAGACTAATTTTTTAAGTGCTCTTGCTTTATCTGTTTTCTCCCAAGTAATTATACTCAAGTCATCCTCTTTTCCAAAATGACCATAATTGGTGGTCTTTGAGTATATCGGTCTCAGGAGTTTGAGCTGTTTGACTATCTCTGCAGGTTTGAAACTAAACACTTTTTCAGCAGCTGCAGTTATTTTGGAGTCATCAACAAGGCCGGTACCGAATGTATCGACACAAACAGAAACGGGATCCGGATATCCAATCGCGTAAGCAAATTGAATCTCACAACGCTTTGCGAGTCCAGCAGCTACGATATTTTTCGCAACGTATCGGCCCATATATGCTGCACTCCGATCAACTTTACTAGGATCTTTACCACTAAAAGCTCCACCTCCGTGCCTTCCCATACCTCCATAGGTATCAACAATAATTTTGCGGCCTGTTAGGCCACTATCACCTTGAGGCCCGCCGACAACAAATCTTCCTGTTGGATTAATCAAAATTTGTGTTTTGCGGGACAACATTTTTTTTGGCAACACTTTCTCAATAACCTGCTTGCTTATGAATTCACGAATAGTTTTATTTGAGGCTTCAGCTGCATGTTGAGTGGATATAACAACACTTGTGATCTCTACAGGTTTATCGTCTATGTATCTAACTGAAACCTGACTTTTGGCATCTGGCCTCAGCCACTTGGCTTTTCCGGCTTTACGTAACTTTGTTAATTGACGGCCAAGTTGATGTGCATACATGATTGTTGCAGGCATAAGTTCAGGTGTTTCGTCACTTGCATACCCAAACATTAGTCCTTGATCTCCAGCACCTTGTTCAGCAGTTGACTTTCCTTTAGCGGCTTTTGCATCAACACCTTGAGAAATATCGGGGCTTTGGGCGGTGAGGTAATTATTTATGAAAACTTCGTCTGCATGGAAAACGTCGTCTTTATTAGTATAGCCGATTTCTCTTATTGCATTTCGAACAACTTGTTCAACATCAAATTTAGCTTTGGAAGTTATTTCTCCACCAACACAAACGACGTTACTTTTCACGAAGGTTTCACAAGCGACACGGCTAAATTTGTCCTGTTCAATACAGGCATCAAGTATGGCATCAGAGATTGTGTCGGAGACTTTGTCTGGATGACCTTCGCCAACCGATTCAGAGGAGAATATATAGTTTTTGCTCATTATAAATTGCGTTATCTGAGTAAGATAAAAATAATATCAACAAATCAAGATATGATGATATGTTTTATTTTATAGGCTTTCAAGTTGATTTATTTAGTTTTAAATGAATTTTTGCCAAGTATAATTTGATTTCTGTCATTGTCCCGGGAGAATTAAAAATTTTCATATTACTCATATACTCTATTGACATTATAGGGATTAAGTGTATTTTTTTTTGACCGGTTTATTTACATTTTTTGATGACACTAAAAAATGACAGCGGTGAAGAGCCGAAGTTAGCTAAAAACGAGCAAATTAAGCAGGAAAGTAATTTTCTTCGCGGTACAATTTCTGAAGGGCTACTTGATGCGTCGACAGGTGCATTAGCCAAAGATGACACCCAGCTTACCAAGTTTCACGGTATATACCAGCAGGATGACCGAGACATTCGCCGAGAACGCCGTAAAGCTAAACTTGAACCAGCATATTCATTTATGACGCGGGTTCGTCTTCCTGGCGGGGTATGTACTTCACAACAGTGGTTGGATATGGATGAGATTTGCTCTAAATATGCTAACGGCACGTTGAAGCTTACTACCCGACAGGCTTTTCAATTGCATGGTACGATAAAGAAGAATCTCAAACTTACGATAAGGAAGATCAATGATTCTTTGATGGATACGGTGGC
>NYWG01000001.1 GCA_002684915.1 Verrucomicrobiales bacterium | reverse complement strand
ACGCATAGCCGGTTGGGTTGAGAAGCCTTCACCTCGTTTGCTTAAAAAATAAAACACCTAAAAGGCTGTTTATTTAATCGATGCCTCTAGTCGTTTTTGTTGGGCCTTCCAGAATTGCAAAATCTTTCGAAGTGGCATTGCTGAATGAAGGGTTGTTTGCAACATGGCTAAAAACTTCAGACTCGAGGTAGTTTTGCATGGCTTCATGGCTTTCCCAGAAATATACGCCTCCGTAGGTGTTGTTGTTTTTATCGGATAGCCAATGTTTAGAGATCAATCCTGGCAAGTCAGCGAATGTTTGAGCTATCTCGTTGCAGGCTTTTTCGTAGTCCTCGTGGGATAAGTCGTTTAGGTTGAAGTTTACTATTTGAATGTGCATATCTGAAATGCTCTCTTATTATGCTTAACAGTCAAGCCGGATTGAGTGAAATGTTTATTTGTCCTCTTGAGGTTTAAGTAAAAAATCAGCCAAACTGGATAGTGCTTTGGCACGGTGACTGATTGCATTTTTAGTTTTTGATCCTAGCTCTGCAAAGCTTTTTTGATATCCGTCTGGAATAAATAAAGGATCATATCCAAAACCGCCTTTTCCAGTTTCTGATTTGCTGATTTGGCCTCGGCATATAGCTTTGAACGTTTTTATTTCCATTTGTTGTACTTTTGTTAAAGCCAGAACGCAGCAGAATTGAGCTCCACGATCAGGCTGGGGAATTCCTGCGAGATTTTTAAGCAGCTTAGCGTTATTTTTTGCATCAGAAGCATTTACGTTAGCTGTTTCAGAAGCGTATCGTGCAGAGAGAATTCCTGGCTCGCCATTAAGAATGTCAACTTCTAGTCCAGAATCGTCAGCTAGAACATAGTGTGGTATTTTGTTTAATGTTTTCTGACTAAGCCAAAGCGCGATTTCACTAGCTTTCTTTTTTGCGTTTTCAACGAAGCTGTCTTTATCTTCTTTAACTATTGGAGCATCTCTAAAGTCGGCCAGTGTTTGTATGGTATATCGATTATTGATAATAGCGGATATTTCATTCGACTTGTTCTTATTGTGAGTAGCAATGACAATAGTGGGCATAAATATTATTTATTATCTGATTCTAATCTCTCGAAGCCTTCTTCTATAAATGTAGTATTTTGAATTCGAGCCAATCGAGAGTATAGACCTTGTTGTTTAATTAGTTCATCGTGTGATCCTCTTTCTATAATACTCCCGCTTTTTAGTACTAATATCTGGTCCGCATTCCTAATGGTGCTTAATCGATGCGCTATTACAAAGCTTGTTCTCCCTGACATTAGTCGTTCAAGTGCTTGTTGAATCAAGCGTTCGGTTGCAGTGTCAACGCTTGCGGTTGCTTCATCCAGTATAAGGATGGGGGAATCCTTTAACAGTGCTCTGGCGATACTGATCCGTTGCTTTTCGCCAACGCTTAGGCGGACTCCGCGTTCTCCTACTTTTGTATCAAGACCCTCAGGTAGTTCATTGATAAAGTTATCGCAATTGGCTGCCTTGGCTGCTGCGATAATTTCGTTTTGACTGGCGTTGAGATTGCCGTATGAAATATTTTCTCTAACTGATCCATTAAATAAGAACGGTTCTTGGCTTACAGTGGAGATATTTTTTCTTAATGATTCAAGTGAGGTTTTTGCAATATTTTGTCCGTCGATTGTTATGTCGCCTTGGTTGGTTTCGTAGAAGCCTGGCAATAGATTGATGAGGGTTGTTTTCCCTGCGCCTGTTGGCCCTACGAGGGCGATCATTTGACCTGGTTTAGCTAAAAAGCTGATATTCTTTAATGTAGATTTATCTTTACTGTAGTTGAAGTGCACTTCGTCGTATTTGACTTCGCCTCTTACTTTGTTTGGTAATGGATTAAGGCCTTCAAAATTTTCACGCTCCTCCGTGGCGTCAATTATATCAAAGACCCTTTCGCCGCCGGCACGTGCTGATTGTAGCATCTGGTTTAGGCCGTGAAGCTTACTTATGGGGTCGTAAAAGAGTGCTAGATAAAAAAGAAATGCTACTAATTCTCCAACTGACATTTGGTCGTTCATTATTTGCCCACCGCCTATCCAAAGGACTAAACCAGTGCCTGTAGCTGCGACGAAGCTCATTGAGGGATTATAAAATGCCCAAGCTCGCATGATAGTTAGCGTGCCTTGTCGCATTGCTTCAGCTCGATCTGTAAATCTGCTATCCTCGTGTTTCTCTTTGCCAAAAGCCTTTATCTCTCGCACACCTTGAAGGTTGTCCATGAGTAATGAGTTCATTGCGCTAGCGGCTTGTCGTTGTTTACGGTATCGCTTGTGCGCTGTGAGAGTATACCACATAGCCCCAATAATAAGTATGGGGATTGGGATCATAGCTGCTCCTGCTAGTATTGGATTAGTGGCAAACAGAATTGTTAGCACACCTAATATACTAATAATTGATACGGTGCCTTGTTCCGTGCCGTCTATCAGAAGGCGTTCGACTGCGTTGACATCTTCTATAACACGAGTCATGAGATCTCCGGATGCTCGTGTGTCGTAGTATTGTAAGGGTAATCTTTGAAGTCTTGCGTAGACCTCACGGCGCATATCAAAAACTACGTTTTGTTCAAAATAATTGTTTACTTGTATTCGAATACTATTAAAAAAATCACGAAGAAAAAATGCAGCTATCAATATAAGGATGGCAATGTCAAGCTGACTGGTATCTCCGGTGTTAATTACATCATCTATAATATATTGAGTAAGCCTTGGAAATGCGAATGCGCATAGTAATGATACGACTGCACAAGCGATTGTGGCCAGGGCGAGTCCTTTATACGGCCAAAGATACGAGCTTACACGACGTATGATTTCTGACGTAGTCCGCTTTTTTGCGGAAAACATTGGGTCGTTCTCTGTTAAATACTCGTTACTCGACATGATTGTAGCTTGAACGAGCTTATAGCAGGTAAAAGCGACAAGGGTTTTGCGATGCACATGGCTAATTTTCAAGTATGAGTTTCATTTAAATTCATTTTTTTTGTTTTCAGACAGGGTTTTATTTCATCAAATTCCGGAATGCGACGCAGAGAATTCATTTGTGCTTCAACCGGTACGCTGCTTGCCATGCCGAACTTGGTGCTTGGTGCAGCAAGGAAGATACGGATCGGGCAGATTGGGGTTAGTCACTCCCATGCTTCAGGCAAGCTTGGTGCAATACGAAATCTTTCCGAGGATTATGAATTAGTAGGGATTGCGCAACCAAAGGAGTTTGAGTCAAAGCCTATTCCTGATAGTGGTGTTTATCGAGGTGTTAAGAGAATGTCAGAGGAGGATCTGTTATCAACTCCAGGGCTTGAAGCTGTGGCGATTGAAACCGAGGTTCCAGGTTTGGTTGCTGCTGCGAAAAGGGCAGTGACTGTAGGTTTGCATATTCATCATGATAAACCTGGGGGAGTAAATCTTAGTGATTTTCAGGAATTAATAACTTTAGCTAAACAGAAAAAGTGTATTGTTCAAATGGGATATATGCTTCGTTACAATCCTGCATTTCAATTTATGTATAGAGCAGTTAAGGAAGGTTGGCTTGGCGAAGTAATGGAAATTGATGCAATGATGGGAAAGATGGCCTCGTCTTCGCTCCGCAAAGAGTTAGCGCGTTATGAGGGAGGAGGTATGTTTGAGTTGGCGTGTCACTTAATCGACTCAGTGGTCTTTGTGCTTGGTAAGCCAAAGTCGGTTCGGGCTTTTAATATAAAATCTCAGGGTGATACAGTGAGTGATAATCAATTAGCTGTACTAGAGTACGAGAAGGCAACGGCTACAGTACGTTGTAATCATCGTGATTATTTTGGATTCTCAAGGCGGCGATTTCAGGTGGGCGGCGATAAGGGTGTGATTGAAATTCATCCTATGGAGCCTGGAAAGACTTTGCAGTTAAGCCTTTTTGAATCGAAAGGTGGTTATAAGCGTGGGACACAAACAGTAGAGCTCCCCGATAGGCAAGGAGGAAGGTATGATGGAGAGTTTTTAGATCTGGCGAAAGTGATTCGAGGTGAGAAGGTTTTTGATTGGTCTTACGAACATGATTTAGCAGTTCAAGAAACATTGCTTCAAGCTTCTGGAATGCCAATTAAATGAGATATTGTTTATATTTAATAACGTTTTTCTCTTTTTTGGTTTTAGTTGGTTGTCGTTTGAGACCTGATGGGGTTGATTATGATCAATGGAAAGAGGCGCTTAAAACTAGCCAGGCTACGTCGGCACGTCATGTGTCAGCTCCTTCTGGGTTTGAGGTGGATTTAATTAAAACTGCTACTAAGGAGGAAGGGTCATGGGTAAGCTTGGAGTTCGACGGGAAAGGTAGGCTACTGATAGGGCGAGAAGGCCCAGGGATTCTTAGGCTGACTTTACCTAAAAGTCGTTTTGGTCGTTCCGGCTTAGAGTTAATCAATAACGATCTTAATGAATGCCGAGGTTTGCTTTGGGCTTATGATAGTCTTTATGTTAATGCAAACAACTCGAAGGGGTTTTATAGACTTCGCGATACAACAGGGGATGATCGATTTAATGAAGTTAGATTACTGAAAGAAACAGGTGGCGGCGTGGGACATGGCAGAAACTCGATAGCACTTGGACCGGACGGGTTCATTTACCTTGCGCATGGTAATGATGTTAAATTACCAAAAGATTTTTTGCGTAGTTCAATGTCGACATATAGGCATTACGGTCAAGACTGCTTGTTGCCTTGTGATTGGAATCGTGTGTTGTTTAATCAAGGTGTAAGTCCTCCAGCTGGTCATATTATTCGTACCGATCGTCATGGTAATCGTTGGGAGATGGTTGCTGGAGGTTTTCGTAATCCATATGGTTTGGCTTTCAATGTAGATGGTGAACTTTTTGTTTTTGATGCTGATATGGAATGGGATGAAGGCACTCCTTGGTATCGACCAACCCGGGTCAATCATGTTGTTTCAGGGGGCGATTATGGCTGGCGGCAAGGGACAGACAAGTGGCCGGAGTATTTTCCTGATAGTTTGCCGAGTAATCTTGACATTGGTCTAGGGTCGCCGACGGCAATTGCTTTTGGGACTAACAGCAACTTCCCTGAGACTTATAAGAATGCACTTTTTATTCTTGATTGGGCATACGGTAAAATATTCGCAGTTAATTTAATTCCAAACGGAGCTAGCTACCAGGCTGATTACAGCGAGTTTATAACAGGACGCCCCCTTAATGTGACAGGTGCTGACTTTGGGCCTGATGGTGCGCTTTACTTTGTGACGGGAGGCCGTCGTACTAAATCAGGGCTTTATCGAGTTCGTTATACTGGAAAGTCTTTTTCTGAGAAAGAATCTGTAGATCAAGGCAAAATTAAAGAAGCAGAAAATGCCAGAAAATTGCGAGTTAAATTGGAAAAATATCATTCGGAGCAGTCGTTAGAAGGATTAGGCTTAGCGTGGGAATATTTAGATCATGATGATTTCTGGATTCGACATTCAGCTCGTGTGGCATTAGAGCATCAGCTTCTGGAGGACTGGACTTTGCCTGCTTTGACGGAGTCTAATGCTAAAAAAGCGCTTACTGCTTTAATGGCGCTTTCACGTGTCGGGAATTCAAAAACAAAATCTCAAATTCTTGCTCGACTTAATTATCTTCCTTGGGAGGCGCTTTCTTCGGAGTGGCAATTGATTGCCCTGCGTGCGTATCAATTAACATTCACTCGAATGGGTAGCGTTGGTTTGCCGGAACGAACGTTGGTTGTTAATAAGATCGCAAAGGCTTCAGATATTAATTCTGAGCTCAGAATGGAAGTTTCAAGATTGATGATTTTTTTAAATGCTGAAGGTATAATCTCTCAGTTATTGAATTATGTGGTCAACGCCGGCACGCAAGAGGAGCGATTATTTTATCTCTTTCATATGCGGCATATAAGTGAAGGTTGGACTGTTGCGCACCGAAAAGCATATTTCGCTTGGTTGAAAAATATGAATAAAGAACAAAGCGATATTCATTTTTCGGGTTTTATGAAGCATATCATTTCTGACGCATTAGCCAAAGTTCCGCCTATTTATAGAGACGAATACAAGCAAATGTTTGATGGTGAAAAGGTCGCTCGAAATAAGCAGTTAGTTGATCGTCCTAATCTAAGGGACTGGTCAATGGCAGACTTTTCCGATTTGGGGAAGGGGTTATTTAAGCGTGATCGTGAGAATGGAATTAGAGTTCTCAACGAAGCGGCTTGCCTGTCCTGTCATGCTTTTGATGGAGGAGGGCAGGCGATTGGGCCAGACTTAACTATGATAGGTGCGCGATTCGATATAAAGACGATACTAGAATCGATAATAGCCCCATCAAAAGTTATTGCGGATAAATATAGAAATATTTCAATCACTAATCAGGATGGAGAATTAATAGAAGGGAGGCTTGTCGGGGAGAGTGACGAATCTCTCTTGATATCCACTAGTATTGGAAGTTTATCGCAAGTGCGCGAGGTTAAATTAAAAACACTGGCTACCCGTAGTGAATCAAAATTTTCCCCCATGCCCTCAGGTCTTGTTAATTCGTTCACAAAAGATGAAATCCTTGATTTATTAGCATTGCTTCAATTAGGGCCTAAAAAATGAAAACTGGCTTTTTGATTCTTAGCAATTCGTGATATGGTTTTTCCCCGTGAGGTATAGGAAAATACGTAAAACAAATCTGGAGGTATCTGAAGTTGGTTTTGGCCTTTGGACGGTGTCTACCGGGTGGTGGGGTAAGTTTACAGATGAAGATGCGATAGGTTTGATTCGTAAAGGGTTTGACCGTGGTATTAGCCTTTATGACGCAGCTGATACCTATGGAAATGGGCGAAGTGAGGATTTGTTAGCAAAGGCTCTGGGGGATAAAAGAGATGAGCTGGTGATTGCTACCAAAGTTGGATATGATTTTTATAATCATGATGGGGATCGCAAGGGGCAAAGAGAAATTGCTCAAAACTTTTCTAAGGAATACATCAAGTTTGCGACTGAGAAATGTCTTGAACGATTGAAGACTGATCGTATTGATATTATGCAACTTCATAATGTTCGAGCTGATCAAGTTGACACTGACGAAGTATGGGAAGCTTTGGAAGAACTCGAACAGGAGGGTAAGCTGATTTGTTCTGGTGTTGCCCTTGGGCCAGCCATTGGTTGGATGTATGAAGGAGTAGATTGTGTCCAGAGGCGTAAGCCGAAAATTATACAGCACATATACAATATGCTAGAGCAATTTCCAGGAAATCATATAAATGCCGCGACTTATGGAAAAGTCGACAAAGGTAATGTGACTATAGATGACTTGGGGGATTTTCGTCATGGCCGCATGCTTGAAGAGCCAGAGCTGGACACAAGTTTCTTAATCAGAGTTACACACAGCTCTGGAATGCTTGAAGGGCAGTATACTGAAGATACTGTTTTTGCTCCGGAGGATCACAGGTCTCATCGTCCTCGTTCATGGCTTATCAATGGTCTAAAGAAGATCAAAACTCTAGATTTTTTGACTTCTCCTGAATCGGGGCGAACACTTGGTCAAGCGGCTTTATTGTGGTTACTTGCAGAGAAGACCGTAGCTTCAACGCTGCCAAATATTTATAATGAGGAGCAACTCATTGAGTTCACTGAGGATAAACCTTATTTGAGTGATGATGAGCTAAATCGTGTTGAGGAATTGTTTGCGGAGAACTTCGGCGTTAAAGAAGATCCATCTTCATTTAAAGGTACCATGGAACGAGAGAGNGCTGCTTAAATTGAGCTCTAATCGTCATTTTTTATTTTTGAAACGAGCTGCCTTATTGGCAGCTTTTTCTGTGTTNATATGCGGGTGTAAGACAGTTGCAAAAAAAACAATTGGNGGTGTGGGGGANATTGCATTGAAGACGGTGAAGACAACTGGTAAAGCGACCGGTAAATTAACCGTTTCAACAGTAAAGGCAGGTGGGAAAATCATTCTTTCTGCGGGTAAGTCGAGTGGGGTTGCGCTAATTGAATTAGCGAAGAGTGGAGAGGTGACATTCGTTAATGCCGCTACAGGGCTGGTTTCATCAATTCCTTTTATTGACGGCATGAATCTTCGTTTGGCTTTAAAGTCAGCAAATTTAGATCCTAGATATAAGATGTTTGAAATAGTTAGACCTAGTGGAGTGATCAAGGTGGGATGGACGCAATTAGCTAGACTTGGTAGTGCTAAATTAAAGCCAACTGATGTAATTCGAGTAATGGAACTGGCTTCTAAATAACAATGAAGGGTTTAGTTGATACAATTAATCAAGAGACTGAAAAGGTTTTCATGATAGGCGTTCAGCTTAAAGCTGACCATGCGTGGAGTGTTGAAGAGTCAATGGATGAATTGGCTGAATTAGTAACGACCGCTGGAGCAGAAGTGGTCGGCCGAGGTTCTCAACGGCTTGATAAGTTTAACGCTGCAACTTTTATTGGGCCGGGTAAAGCCAAGGAGTTTGCGGAAGAATGTAAATTATCTAAAGTTGATACGGTTGTTTTTGATGAGGAGCTTAATCCGGCGCAAGGGCGAAATTTAGAGAAGGTATTTGAGTGCAAGATTCTGGACCGAACAGCGTTGATTTTAGATATTTTTTCACAACGTGCGCAAACGCGTGAAGGTAAATTGCAAGTAGAACTTGCTCAGCTTAATCATCTATTACCTAGGTTGACTAGGTTTTGGACTCACTTGTCTCGCCAGAAAGGTGGTATTGGAATGCGTGGCGGTGATGGTGAAAGTCAGTTAGAGGTGGACCGTCGAAAAGTTCGTGAACGAATAGGGAAAATACAACGTGATCTTGAACTGGTTATGCGGAATCGTGATGTTCAACGTTCCGGTCGCAAGCGAAATCAATGGCCGCTAGGTTCGATGGTGGGGTATACTAATGCTGGTAAATCTACATTATTCAACGCTGTCACTGGGGCAGCAACTTTATCTGAAGATAAGTTGTTTGCTACCCTTGACCCTACAACTCGTCGTTTAAAATTGCCGACAAATCAAAATGTACTCTTGTCTGATACTGTTGGTTTTATCAGAAAATTACCCCATGATTTGGTTGATGCGTTCAAAGCAACTCTTGAGGAAGTGATTGAAGCTGATTTGCTTTTACATGTTGTTGATGTGAGCTCCCCGTATGCAGAAGAACAAATTGAAGCTGTAAATCTGGTGCTTGGAGAATTGGGGGTAGGGGAAAAACGAACTTTAATGGTGTTCAACAAAATTGATCGTATAAGCACTTCTGGCTTGGCAAAGCGTTTCACGGATAAGTATTCAAATTCTATCGCTGTATCTGCAAAAACCGGAGAGGGTTTTGATGAGTTCATGTCAGAACTTGGTAAGCAGTTGCGACCAATCCGTCAAATGGTTGAAATATCAATTCCTCATTCTAAATCAAATGTTATTGCACGACTTCATGAAGTTGGGCAGGTGATAGAGCGCAATTACGATGGTGAAGAGGCTTTTTTTAAGGCTCTTATACCTCCTAATTACTTAGATTATTTTGACTCCTATATAATGGTTAAGGATAAAATTGTTAATCCCTAAGTTTTAAGGTCGTCTTGACCGTTTTTAAGAGCGTGGTAAGTTTTTGTTATGATTTCAGGTATCGCTAAAAAAGAAACTCCATCCGAAATTAAGTTTCGCGTAGGTGACGAGCGTTTACTTAAGGTTAGTGAGAGTGCGAGTGTTAAGGTTAGATCATTGTTGCAGCGCCAAGGGCGTTCTGATGGAGTGCTTCGGGTGGCAGTTATAGGAGGAGGATGCTCCGGCTTGCAGTATAAACTTGATTTGCAAGATGCTCCGGCTAATCGGGATATTCTTGTCGAGAGTGGTGGAATCCGTGTTGTTGTTGATCCTAAAACAGCAATTTATGTGACAGGCAGCCAGTTGGAATATGCTGACAAACTGGAGGATGGAGGGTTTAAGGTTAATAATCCGAATGCAGCTAGTACTTGTTCCTGCGGTGAGAGTTTTAGCGCGTAGAATAATATAAGTGGATATTGTTGATCACTTTGCGAAGTTTGGGGTTCCTCGTCGTCCTTGGTTAGATGTCGATCAGATTAAACAGCGTTTTCATGAGGTATCAATTGATATTCACCCAGATCGTTCCTTGAGTGATGATGTTGATATTAAAAAGCTGCATCATAAGGAGTTTGCAAGTGTTAATTCGGCTTTTCAGTGCCTCAGTGATACTAAATCGAGAGTGCGTCATTTATTAGAGCTAGAGAGAGGGTGTGTATCAGAAAATGTGCAACCCGTTCCTTCTGAGATGACAGATTGGTTTACGGAAATCGGTTTGGTGTGCAGGAAGGTTGATTTGTTTTTGGAGAAAAAAGAGAAGCAAGACTCACCAATTTTACAGGCAAATTTAATGGGGGAGGGGATGTTTTTGAATGATGAGATTTCTGAAATACATCAAAAATTACAGGTCGAGTTAATGAAAATTAATGAAGCTTTAAAGTTATTAAATCCCCAATGGGATCAGGTTGGAGAAGATTCTGTCGATAGGATAGATAAATTGCCACTAGCAGAGTTGGGAGCTATTGCTCAAAGACTTAGCTTTTGGGCTAAGTGGAGTGCGCAGCTGGGCGAGCGATCTAGTAGGTTGATGTTCTAATACTGTTTGGATTTACCTTTGCTTGACCGTTTAGGTGCTCTTGGTCAAACTAATTTCTTTGATTCATTTACCTTCATGAAACTTTCAATATATATATTCGTATCTTTAGCTTTAATAGGGAACTTGGTGCCTTCGGCTCTTGCAGAGAAAAAGGCGTCAAAAAAAGAGAAAAGATTTGTATCTCTTTTTAATGGGTCTTCAACAGATCAATGGATGAATGCCAAGTCAGGGAAGTTTCCAGATAAGGGATGGGTTATTGAAGATAACTGTCTTAAGCATGAAGTCAAAGGCGGTGGAGGAGATATAATAACCAAGAACAAATACGAGGAGTTTGATTTTCGTTTTGAATGGAAAGTTGCCAAAGGTGCTAATAGTGGGGTGAAATATTTTATTATTCGTGACCGAGGTTCGTTAGGGCACGAATATCAAGTTCTTGATGATGCCAATCACCCAGACGGAGCAAAGGGTGCTAACCGCCAGACAGCTGCGTTTTATGACGTGCTTGATCCTGCTAAGGATAAACCTCTGAAGCCTATAGGTGAATTTAATTCATCTCGAATTCTGGTGAAAGGTAACAATGTGAAACATTTTTTAAATGGGAAGGTTGTACTAACATATAAACTAGGAAGTGATGAGCTTAAGTCGGCTATAGCCAAAAGTAAGTTCAAGAATCTAAAGGTTTTCGGTCAACGCTTGGCTGGGCATATTTTACTGCAGGATCATGGAGATGCTGTTTGGTACCGGAATATTCGAATACGTGATCTCGGGAAGAAATAACTTTCATTTTTGATCAAAATAAACGCACAGATTAAACCTTGTTTTTTGTTTATTCAACGTAGTTCTAGATAGATTATTTCGGTTGATCCCAGAGGCGGTACGGATCATCCAGTCGTTTCATTTCTTTAAGCAACAGAGCCTCCATTTTTTTACGTTTAGCGTTGAATTTTGGAATGTCTGATAGGTTCATAAGTAAGCTGTTGTCTGAGTTTAGTTCGTTGTGTTCGTTGATGAGCTCGTGCGGATTTTTCTTTAGGTTAAACAGCTGTGTCTTCCGCACTGTACCATTCATTACGTCATACTTGATTAGCTTCCATTCACCGTGTCGAACACTGCGTATGCCTGGTTTTGTTCCTCCGCTGTATACTCCATATAATATGTCACGAATTGTTTGTGTATGGCCCGTCAAAACTGGTTTGAGACTGATTCCTTCATTGGTAGACGGTGGCTTAATGTTTGCGAGGCTGCAGAGTGTAGCTAATGTGTCGAGCAGGTAGAAATTTCCTTGAGCCCGACTTCCAGGCTTGATTCCGGGGCCTTTTACTATGAATGGCACACGCCAGGTGTGCTCGTACAAATTTTGTTTACCCTGTAAACCGTGGCGACCAATAGCCATGCCGTGATCGGAGGTATAGATGATGTAAGTGTTGTCTAACTCGCCCATCTCTTTGAGTTTTCCAAGTACGCGCCCGATTTGCTGGTCGATGTTTTCGCTACAAGCAAATTGTCGACCAATTTCGTTACGGATTGTCCGTTCATCTCGCCGTTTCCAAACTCCTGGCACCTTAACCTCATCTCGCAAACCGGGATGGCCATCAGGGAAAGGGTGCGCAGGTAGATAATTAATCGGCAGATGTGGCTGTTTTGCGTTAGTAGGTGGCAGTGTGTCTTTGTCTCGATGATTTACAGCCCCATATTTTTCTAAGAGCTTTGGCGTTCCGTCGCGGACATCGTGAGGGTGTGAAAAGCCAAAGTAGATAAGAAATGGGTCGGTGTCTTTGCTTTGCTCTCGTTCGTGCAAGTAATCTAGAACTCGTTCGGCGTGCCAAGCACTACCAGTTTCAGCTGTGCCCCCACGCTTAGTAGCATCGTTTACTACTTTAAATTGTTTGTTGGCACTATCATAACTATTCCCTCGTTTGCAGGTTCGCATAGTGTCATAGCCTGCGCGGTTGAATACAGCCGCAAGTGTGTTTTCCGCTAAATCACTAGGAACTAAGTTAGGATTTAAAGCATTTGGATTAGCTGGAGGTTTTCGAAATTTCCGATCCGGAATATGCCAAACTGTTCGCCCGCTCATGATCATATGTCTTGATGCTGTGCAAACACCACCAACCCATGACCCCATGTGATATGCTCCATCGATTACCATGCCTTCGGCCGCAATTTTCTCAATTACCGGAGCGTCTAGCTGGCTTCGGTCGTTATAAACCTTTAAGTCAAATGGTGATTGGTCGTCGACAATGATAAAAAGAATATTAGGTCTCTTGTTTTCCGTATAGACAGAGGTGGAAGTCAGGGAAATTACGAGGGCGAGGAGTATGTGTTTCACAGTTAATTTATTTGCCGCGAAGTCTGACGTTGTCAAAATCGTTCATGTCGTCAAATGAGCCGATACCAATCCGTCCTTTGCCAAAGGTTTTATCAGACACGCTCATATGTGGTTTGTTCATGTCATCAAAGTAAACCTCGATTGTGCCTTTTTTTGTGTCACGAATGACTTTTACCTTATGCCATGTATTGTTTTCCCAGGGAGTCTTGTTCTTGTTGTTCGTTATTGCTTTGCGAGGTGTATCCTTAACGATCATAATTTGGCCACTATGCGGGTCGGGATTGGCGCCTAAGTGACAATAGTAAAAGTGATTTGAATCCTGCCAATTGAAAAACACGCAACAATCACGGTGACCGCCGGTGTCCTTGGTGCTCTTGACGTCAAAAGTTAGCTCGAAATCAGCTACTTTAACGTCCTTGATCAGCGCGATGTGGTAAGGACTACGGACCTTCGGTTTGTAATCACTTTTTCGGCGGTTGATGCCGAATACATGATTGCTATCCACTTTTCTATGTGTCCAGCTTTTGCTGTCGGTAACCTCCCAGCGGCTATATCCATTTTCAAAATTCTCTTCAAATATAAGCGGGGTTTTTGTGCTCTTCTTTTTGTTTTCCCCTTGGATAAGCGAAATGAATGAAAATAGGATTGTGACTAAAAATAGGGTGATGGCTCGCATGCAATGAAGCTTAACTCATTACGATTGAGCCGCCACCAAAAATTTATTGCCGTAGATTGGAAACGGGATCGGCTGTTTGGGTAAGTGCGATACGAGCGCGAAGTTTGGAGAGAACAGGGATCATAATTGGTTGTTTGGCTAAGTTGGTCCACTCGTTTGGATCGTAGTCGTGATTATACAACTCCTCAGAACCATCATTGTAGCGAATGTAACGCCAGCGTTTAGTTCGAATAGAGCGGTTGCCTTTTCCATAGGTGCTTATGGCTGGGTGGGGCCATAGGGCTTTTGGGTCGTGTAATAGAGGTACAGCGCTAGGCCCATCGCAGCGCAAGTCTTTTTTGAGTCCACATAGTTCCAGTAGAGTTGGGTACAAAACAGTTAGGTCAATCGGCTGATCGCAACGCGAATTGGGAGTTGTTACGTTCGGGGCTGAGATGATAAATGGAATGTGGTTGGTTTTTTCCCAAAGAGCAAATTTTTCGATGTGGTCTTTTTCACCTAAATGAAATCCGTGATCTGACCAAAGGACTACAATTGTATTCTTAGCAATTGGGCTGTTATCCAGTGCATCGAGTAGTCTTCCCACCTGAGCGTCTGCGAAGCGGCAGCAGGCAGCATAGGCGTCTATGAAATTCTGATATGAACCTGGTATCTTTTGGTCTAGCTTAGTCATTCCTTTCCAAAACCATTTAGTGCCTTTCATCAAGTTGATTGCACCAGTTGGAAGATCGTCGCAGTCGTTTTCCAGCCGCTTAGGTTTACTGATGATGGTGGTGTTTTTATGATATTTTGATGGGGCAAAGAATGGTGAGTGAGGTTTAAAAATGCCACACGCCAGAAAAAGAGGTTTATCTTTGGGTGGGTTTTTCAGGTTGCTAATGCAGTACTCGATTGTGCGGAAATCAATGGTATCTTTCTCTTCGGCAGGCCAAATACCCCAGTCGGTGTTGCGTGAACCGTATTCCGGTGCTTTGTTGAGTTTCTTGGCAGGCATGTTTTGAGGGGCCATGTGTAGGAAATCATCGAATGAAGCTTTGTCGTGAAAAGCGCCTTTAAGTTTATGATGAAAGATTTTTCCGGCACCTCTGACGGAGTAACCTGCAGCTTGAAACTGCTGCATAATTGTCTTTCGATTTGGTAATGCTTTTCGCCAGTCACTAGCATTTTTGTAGACGCCGCTTGTGCTGGGGCGTAGTCCAGTTAGTGTTGCTACTCGTGATGGGTTGCAGGCAGCGGAAATGCAGTAAGCCCGAGTAAACAATGTGCCGCGCTTAGCTAATCTCTTAAGATTTGGAGTCTTAATTGGTGATTTGGAGTCGAGTAGCGAAATGTTATCGTTCATGTCGTCGATGACAATGAACAGGACATTTGGCTTCGCTGCTTTAGCCTTGATCAAGGTGAATGGTAAAACGAGGAGAAGGAGTAAACGGAGAATCATGGTTGCTACTTTTGAGTGTTCAGAAATCGTTTTAACCGAGAAGTGTACTCAGGGCGCTTTACCCACTCGGAAAGATATGGGCGATATGATTCACTTTCCCACCAGAAAATCCGAGGAGGTTGTTCATTGACTTTTTTCTCTGAATAATCATGTCCATTTACGCTTGCAGTGACGGATGCGTTAATTCTCATGAGCTTTTTTTGTAGTCTCTTAGCAATCTTGGNTTCCTTCTTGTAGAGGTTATTTTGTTCAGAGGTATCCTTATGTAGGTTGTAAAGTTCGTACTTCATCTCTCCGTTGCTTGGCAGTAAAAGTATTTTGTAATTGTTATCCACAAGAGCAATACGGCCACGGCTTTTGAAGGGGAGGGGTTTTTTACGTTGACCAATTTTCTGAGAGAACAGCTTAGATAAGTTTTGTCCGTCCTGTGGCTTAAGCATAGTTGACTTTTTGAGCCCGGCTACTTTGGCCAAAGTAGGAAATATATCTACAGCTCCTGCGGGGTAGTCAGTGATGCGCGATTTTTGAATACCGGCCGGCCACTCTATAATTGCCGGAACCCTAATGCCTCCTTCGTACATTGATCCTTTGAAGCCTCGTAGGCCACCTGTCGTTGGGGGGTCAAACCGAGGTAGGCCGCCATTGTCACTGGTGAACCAAACTAGAGTGTTATGGTGGACTCCAAGCTTTTTTAAGCCGTTACGCAGATTGCCTATGCTTCGATCCATTGCTACCAGTTCACCGTAATGCTCCTGCGCCTTTGGGCTAAGCTTTGTGAAGGCTTTTTTATCTTTGTCATTGGCAATCCAAGGGTCGTGAGGTGTACCGTACCAGATTGCTGTAAAGAATGGTTTTTTGTTGGCGACTTTGTTTTTAATAAACTTGAGTGCTTCGTTTACGATAATTTTCGAAGAGTCGCCGGAATATTCTTCGAATTTACCTTTCCGGCTCATAATTGGATTTTGGTCGAAGAAGTTTGTAACAGAAAGCCATTCATCAAAGCCAAATGCACCAGGGTTATGAGAGTCTTCCTTGAGTATTGGTGCGCCAGGGCCACGGAGGCCGTTTAGATGCCATTTGCCAAAATGCCCGGTGGCATAGCCAGCATTTTTCATTGCTTGGGCAAGGGTCTTTTCCTGTTGCCTCAGAGCATAGCCATGGTCGAATACGCCAGTGCGATCGTGCGTGCGTCCAGTCAAGATTGTGGCGCGGGTGGGGGAGCATACTGGGCCGCCAGAGTAGAATCGATCAAACCGCAGTCCGTTCGCGGCCATGTCGTCAAGATTGGGAGTTTTGAGAGCTGTGTGATTACGGTAGCCTGTTTGTCCCCATCCTTGGTCGTCGGCCATAACTAAAATTATATTTGGTTTTTCAGCAATTAGGCCTATCGAAGAAATCGCCAGAAAAGTGGCAGTTAATATATAATTTAACATAGCGCGTATCTTGCTGTGAAGCTGGTGGAAAATCCAGCTTGCTTCTTCAGTAGCTACTTTTGCAGCTTAGGAGGATAGTTTTGCGGACCATCTTGATAGAGGATGCCGCGGGTTTTGGTTTTCATCCGGTACACTTTGTCGAAGCAGGTTATGTGCATGTACTCCATGTTTCTACCAGCGAAGGTTACGCTGGTTATTCCCTTAATACCGATGGGGCCGGGAATGACTCCACTAATTCTTCCTATTGGGTCGAAGTATTGTACTCCTAGTTCAGTGGCAACGAAGTAGCGTCCATATGCATCGGTGATCATCCCATCACCTTTGCATGACGACTGAAAGTTTGGAAGAATACCATGTTTTGTTGGATCAGGTTTACGTCGCATCGTCATGTAGGGTTGTTTGTATTGGAGGGTGCCATCCGTTTCGATACGAAACGCCCAGCAGTGTTTGCCTTTGAAATCTGAAACAACAAGTGTTCCTTGGTCTGGTGAGAGGCAGATACCATTTGGGGCATTGATGCCTTTGTCAGCGACTATGATTTTACCCGTTTTAGTATTAATGAAAGTGACCTGTTTTTTTGGTGTTTCTGTGAAATAAAGATAACCTTTGTGGGTGATGACGAGATCATTAGGGCGAACGTCATTAGCTAACACTTTTATTTCGTTATTAATAGGGTTTATTTCAACAACTTCGCGTGCTTTTGCTCGGCAGGCATATAATTTTCCATTAGGTCCAAATTTCATGCCGCTGATGCCAGTTGCTCTTTTTAAATAGTGGATTACTTTACCCTGTGGGGCAATTTTAAATAAGCCTTGATCGCTTTGCATATCCGAGAAATAAAAGTTACCTTTATTATCTGCAGTTGGAGCATCGGTGAATCCGTTCTGGTGCGAAATTAATTCCCAATCTTCTCCGGGCATTAAGACCTGTGATAATGGCATGTCTTGGGTGAATGCAAAATTAGTCAGCAATATTCCTGCTAATGTTATAGTTAATCGGTCCATTGTTATTCCTAAACATTCAATGGTCAGCCCAGAGCCAGCGGAGAGCCTCCGGCAGGAGCACCCCACCGTGGCGTAAGTTATGTTTACCCTTTCCGTAAACAAATCGGTAATCCCAATTCATATACTTAAGTGCTTCAACCATTTGAAGATTACCTAATGGCCAGTCTCCATGTGAGTTGTTTAGATCATTTTCGCCGTCCTCGAGAAAGATGCGTATTTGTTTGGGTGCAGTTTTTCGAATCCAGCTCGGGTAGATATTGCCGCCACGGATATTGGTGAAGCTGCCTATCATACTATAGACTTTGCTAAAAGCATCGGGGCGTTCCCATGCGGCGGTAAATGCGCATATACCGCCACTGCTTGCGCCGCAGATTGCTCGATCTTTAGCTTTTTCAGATAGGTTATACTTATTGCCGACAGTGGGAAGAAGTTCTTCAAGTAAGAATCTAACATACTGGTCTCCTAGTGAATCGTACTCGTAGCTACGATTATTCGCTCGCCAACGGTTCTCGGGAAACTTATCCCCTCGGTGGCCTGGGTTAACAAAGATTCCAATGGTTACAGGTATTTCTCCCTTGTGAATAAGGTTATCGAAAACGATTTGAGCTCGAACGTCACCGTCTTCCTTTATGAAGGCATGGCCATCTTGAAAAACCATCACACAAGCAGGTGTGTCAGATTTGTATTGAGATGGTACATAGATGTGATACTCGCGTTTGGTGCCTTCGAAGATTTTGCTCTCGTGTATGTGTTTTGTGATCTTACCAATAGGGACGCCATCGTGAATTTTAGAGTCATCGGTGAAAGAGTAGTCTGGGATAACAGTCGTAACTGTATCGATTTTTTGTTTAAGCTTTTTTTCGAATATCCACTTGGCTGAATTAGGGAAAATTGCACCCCCGTGTCGGCCACTATGGCCTCCTTTGCCCCAGACAATCTTGTGGTCATATCCTTTAAACTCCAGTGCCTTGGCCATCTGTTTATTTGAGAGAGGCCAGTGACCGTGCAGGTTATTTAAGTCATTATGACCTTCTTGGAGCAGGATGCGAATATCTTTCTTTTCCGTTTTTCGAATCAATGCGGGATAGACAAACCCTCCACGTATATTGGTGAAGCTTCCGATGTGACTGATTACGCCTCCAAAAAAATCAGATCGAAACCAAGCTGCTGTAAATGCAGCGACTCCGCCTGAGCTGTTTCCGCATATTGCGTGGTCAGATGGTTTGTTGCTTAGATTTAATCTATGCTTTTTTACTACATGTGGTAGAAGTTCATTTATTATGAAGTTTGCATACTGTGAATTTACAGTGTCATATTCAAAGGCGCGATTTTTTCGGGGCTGAGTGCCCAGTTCGGCAGGTGGGATGATGCCGGGGTTAACGAAAAGCCCAACGGTTATCGGTAACTCGCCAGAATGTATTAGGTTGTCGAACACGATAGGCACGCGTGTGTGACCGTTCTCACGAATGAATCCTCCGCCATCTTGAAATACCATCAGGTTGGCAGGCTTATTACCGTCATGTTGTGCCGGGATGTAAACCCAGAAGTCACGTTCAGTTCCGGGAAAATGCTTGGACTCAATCCATTTAGATTGGATTACTTTTCCCTTAGGTGCTTCTTCTTGGCGTTCAGCTAATCTTCCGGGTTTGTAATCAAGGGCTTGGCTAAACGAAACAAAGCCAATAGCCAGAGCGAGAGTGAAAAGTTTATGCATTTTTAAATACGCACTTAAACTAAATTTATTACTTTGACGGTTTTTGCCAAGGGGTCTTTCCTGCACGTTGGTAGTGAAGCCTTAGTGCGGTGGCGAGTTCGTTGAATTTTTTGCGGTTAGTGGTTGCAAGGTTTTTCGACTCAAGTGGGTCGTCATTTAGATTGTATAGTTCGTATGGCTCGAATGGGTTGTTGTGGACTAATTTCCAGTCCCCTCTGCGGAAGGCGTGGTAATCCTGACCGTTGTACCTTAAACCACCTTCTCGTCGGACAAAAACAAGGTCTCTCTTGAATCGCTGAGTTTCTCCAAGCATTGTCGGTAGTATGCTCTTACCTTCGACGTAGTCTGGAACCTTGGCATCTGCTGCTTCGCAGACGGTTGGATAAAGATCCATTGTGATTCCTACAATGTTGCTGTGTGTTCCTGCCTTGATTTTTCCGGGCCATACGGCGCAGGTTGGAACTTTGAGCCCTCCCTCGTACATGTCCTGTTTGCCACCACGATTTTTACCGTTGGTTCCCCCGACATTGACTTGGCCTCCATTGTCGCTAGTAAATATTGTAAGTGTGTTGTCGTATTGTCCATTTTTCTTTAAGGAGTTAATGACCTGCCCAATGCCGTCATCCATGTGTTCGATTAGAGCGACAAGTTTAGAGCGTTTATCGCTAATATTTGGTTCACGTTTCTTTACTTTTTCAAGCCAATCCCGTGGTGGTTGGATTGGTGTATGCGGTGCGTTATAGGAAAGGAACATGAAAAAGGGTTCGTCTTTTTCTTTTCGTTTATTTACATAATCAATTCCCCACTTGGTTATGAGATCTGTGGCGTGGCCAGGTGGGTCGATTTCCTTACGGTTTTCACGAAAGTAATTTATACCGTGGCGACGGTGTTTGTAGTAATCATCTATCATGTCGCAAAGGAAGCCTTTAAAATAATCGAACCCTCTACTGTTGGGGGTGTTAGGCTCCTCTAGTCCAAGGTGCCATTTTCCAATAATAGATGTGTGGTATCCTTTACTTTTTAGTGTTTCAGGTAATAAATTCACATGAGGTGATAGCCAGCCCCAGTTATTTTGTGAGTGTGTTCGGATAACTCCTGGTACACCGGCAAAATCAGGATAAGTTCCGCTCAATAATGCAGCTCTAGTTGGACTACAAACGGGGCAATTCGCATAGAATGAGTCAAAGCGCATTCCGTTCGACATAAGTGAGTCAATGTTTGGTGATTTTAAATCCTTTGCACCATAGGAGGATAAATCTCCATAGCCAAGATCGTCGACTAGGATAATTAATATGTTTGGTTTATTTGTTGCTTGTGATGAAGATGGATTAATCAAAATACTCACAGTTATCGTGAGTAGAGCATAACGAATAAAAGTGTTCAGGTTCACGGTGTG